>DSBB01000168.1 GCA_011046175.1 Candidatus Hydrogenedentota bacterium
CATGCCTCTACGCACGCGCCGCAACCGCGACACGCCGCCGGGTCCACTTCCATGACCCAGTTCGCCGCCACGATGGCGTTTTGGATGTTTAGTGTGCGTATGGCGTTCATCATGCCGCAGCAGCAGCCGCAGCAATTGCAGATATAGGTGAGGTTGCGTCGCACGTTGTCGCCGGTCTGGGCGAGTCCCGCCGCCTTGCTTTGCTCGAGCAGGGCCAGCGCCTCCGCCTTGTCCACTTTCCGCGCGATTTCGTTTCGGATAAGGGTGTCCGCGCCCTGATTCAGCGAGAAACACACGTCCATGGGCGCGTCGCACGCGGCGCCCTCGTGCATTTTTTTGTGTCGGCATGCGCACATGGAGACGCCGATTGCCGACGCCGTTTCGATGATGCGCGTGGTGCGTTCCCAATCGAGAATTTCGGTGTGGTCTTCTTCCGGCATGGCCTCTTCATGGGTCAGGGTGCGTCCTATCTGCGTTTGTTTGGCGAACACGCTGTGGGCAAACTTTCCGTCTTCGTACATGTAGGCGTCGAACAGTTTTGCCAGTTCCTTCATGGGCAGGTTGTCGCGTGTGCGCATGAACACAAACTCGAAGAACCCGACCACTACGGGCGGCAGCATGAAGTAGCGTTTCCCGCGCATGGAGAAATCGAGGATGAGGCCGCGATGCGCCATTTCCGTCAGTTTTGCGTCGAGTTCATCCGGCGCGATGTCGAGTCTTTTCGAAAGGCGCGACAGGGGCGTGGGCTTGGCGGGTAGTTGCCGCGCCAGCTGCGCCTCTTCGGGGGTGAACAGCAGTTTCAGTATTTCGATGATATGCGGGGAATCGGGCGCGCCCGTAACCATGCGGTCGAGTCGCTTTCGCAGCAAATGATGTTGTCGGTCGGGATTGACATTGTGACCCATACGGCTTATTCCTTTTGGTCTGTTGCGCCCAAGTATAGCACATCAGAGAGGGGGACGATGAATGGCGTTCCGTCTCCATTTGACTTGAATTGCCCGAGACTATAGACTATTTCCAGCGTCCGGATCAGGGCGCTCCCACGCAAATAGACGTTTAACACCCTTTGGCTGACAATTTTTTGTAAGTTTGACCTATAGACCACGACTACCGTCATTCCCGTGAAAACGGGAATCCATCTGGCGTTAACTGTTCTTGTATCTTCTGGATTCCCGTTTTCACGGGAATGACGGTAACGTTGTGTTTTATTTGTGACAACTGCGCCGTAGGCGCCACTTCTTCCGGGCGAAGTCCCGGACGAAGCGTAGACGTTTACCATTGGTTATGAAAGGGCAGTCTCTCATGAAATTTAGTTTGTCTTCCGCGGAAGTGTTTATTCCTGACGGCGCTGCGCACCCCGGCGCGCTTTCGCGCACGACCCATCTTGCGGTGGGCGCGCATCAGGACGACTTGGAAATCATGGCGTTTGAGGGCATCCTGGCGTGCTTTCAACAGGCAGACAAATGGTTTTCGGGGGTTGTTGTCACCAACGGCGGCGGCTCGCCGCGGTCGGATGTCTACGCTGATTATACCGATGAGCAGATGATGGCGGTGCGCCGCACGGAACAGAAGAAGGCGGCCACTGTGGGCGAATATGGCGCGCAGTTTTTGTTGAATCATCCGAGCGGCGCGGTGAAAGACGCCTCCCGCGCGCAGGTTGTGGATGACCTGCATGCGGTACTCGACGCGACGCGCCCGGAGATTGTCTACACTCATAATCCCGCCGACAAGCATGACACCCACGTGGGCGTGATGCTGCGTCTGGTCGCCGCAATCCGGCGTCTTCCCGTCGAGGCGCGCCCCAAAAAATTGTATGGTTGCGAGGTATGGCGCGACTTGGACTGGCTGCACGACGCGGACAAGGTGGCCTTTGATGTTTCGTCGCACGAGAATCTTCAAGCCGCGCTGTTGGGCGTGTTCGATTCACAGGTTTCGGGCGGCAAGCGTTACGATCTTGCGACGCTGGGACGCCGCCGGGCTCACGCCACCTATCACGCCTCGCACGATGTGGACGTCTCCACCGGCATTACTTTCGCCATGGACCTGACGCCGCTGATTGAAGATGAAACGTTGAACGCGCAGGAGTTGGTAGGGCGGCACATAAGCCGTTTCGCGGATGATGTGTCCGCACGCTTGGAGAATCTGGGTGGATAGCGTTGAGAGAAAGTCGGACAGGTCTGAAAAGGCCTTCGGCGCCATTATAAGGAACAGATAATGAACGCACGAACCAAAGCAACACTGGCGCTCATCGCCTTCGTTTGTGTGATCGCTGTCGGTTGCGGTCAACAGCGGGAAGCCGCGCCTTCCCGGTCGGCGTCGGACATGGACGACGTCCTGACGGAATACATGCCGGACGCGCCGCCGGAGCGGGGCGACTGGCTGATGCTGCATCTTTCCGCGGAAATGCCTCATTTGAATCCGCTGACGAGTTCAGACGCCTACGCAAGTGAGGCGTTGGGCTGGGTGTTCGACACGCTGCTCGACCGCGATCCGGTGACAATGGAAAGCATTCCCAACGCGGCTGTGTCGTGGGAAATTTCAGATGACCACCTGGAATACACCTTTCATTTGCGGGAAGACATCCGCTTTTCTGACGGCGTCCCTGCCACGGCGCATGACGTCAAATTTACCTATGACATGTTGATGAACCCGCAGGTGGACGCGCCGCATCTGCGCAGTTATTTTAATGACGTTGTTGATTGCGAGGTGTTGGATGACCATACCGCCAAGTTTACGTGCAGCAAGCCTTATTACCGGCATCTGGTCATGATCGGCAGCCTGTACATCATGCCGCGCCACATTTACGGCGAGGGGGATTTCAACAACCACCCGAACAACCGCGCGCCGGTCGGTTCCGGCATGTATGTTTTGGAAGAATGGGAAACGGGACAACGCATCATCCTCTCGCGCAACCCCCATTACTGGGGGCAGGCCGAAAAAGGGCTCCCGCACTTTGATAAAATTGTGTACGCCATCATCACCGACGACAACACGGCCTTTCAGGTGATGTCCCGCGGCGACATTGATTTCATGACCATGCCCGCCGAAACATTTATGCGCCGCGCGAACACGCCTCGATTCAAGGAGCGGTTCAACCGCTTCGCCTATTCCCGTCCGACGTACAACTACATTGGCTGGAATCTGCGCAAGCCCATGTTCGCCGACAAGGAAACGCGCCGCGCGCTGACCATGTTGCTCGACCGGGAACTCATCCGCGATGAAATCTATTACGGACAGGCTGAGGTCATCTCCGGCAATTTCATGCCGGATACGCCGGAACATAACAGCGCCATCACGCCCGTGCCCTTTGCTCCGGATGAGGCGTCCAAGCTGCTTGCGGCGTCCGGCTGGAAAACCGGAAGCGACGGCATCCTCGAACGCGACGGCGTACGCTTCCGCTTCGAGGCGGGAACCACCATTCAGAACCCGGTCGCGGAGAAAGTGCTCACCGTTTACAAGGAGGAACTGGCGCGGGTGGGCATTGAACTGGTGATACGTCCCATGGAATGGGCGTCGTTGCTTGACCGCGTGGACAAGCGCGAGTTCGACGCCATCCTTATGAGCTGGAGCATGCCGCCCGACCCCGACCCCTATCAGGTTTGGCATTCTTCGCAGGCGGACGCCGGGTCGAATTACATCGGTTTCATCCATGAAGAATCCGACCGGGTGATCGAGGCGGCGCGCGTGGAGTTTGATCGGGACAAGCGCGTCGCGCTCTATCACCGCTTCCAGGAGATACTGCACGAGGAGCAGCCCTATCTGTTCCTGCTTGCGCCCAAAGTGTTGGCTGCGGCGGACAAGCGCATTCATGGTATTCGCGTGTACCCGTTCGGCATGGACCAACGCGACTGGTTTGTCCCCGCCGCCATGCAGCGTTATGGGAAATGACATGCGAAAACAGGGACAGTCCCGTCTCGCTTCTCTGCCTGCGGCAGTTCGCTCGCTTGGTACAGTCCCTGTTTTCGCGTGAAAAAAAGAGAACGTAATATGCGTGCCTACATCATACGCAGATTGTTACTCATCATACCGACCTTTATCGGCATCAGCGTGTTGACTTTTGCGCTGATACAGCTGGCTCCGGGCAGTCCTGTCGCGTATAAGCTGCGCGGCATGGAAGGCGCCATGAAGGACGACGCCGCCACACAGGAAATCATCGAGCAGACCAAGGCGTTGTACGGACTCGACAAACCCATCCCCGTTCAGTATGCGTTGTGGCTGAGCCGTCTTGTCCGTCTTGATTTCGGCAATAGCATGAAAGACCAGCGCCCGGTGATGGACAAAATCGCCGAGGCGCTGCCCATCACCATTCAGCTGAACGTAATCTCGTTATTGCTGGTGTATCTTATCAGCATTCCCATCGGCGTGTACTCGGCGACCCATCCGGGCACGCGGCGCGACAGCGCCATCACCCTGCTCCTGTTTATGGTTTACAGCATGCCTTCGTTCTGGGTCGCCATGCTGCTCATTCTGTTTCTGGGCGGCGGCGAATACCTGAACTGGTTCCCCATCCACGGGCTGCAATCGAGCGACGCCGAGAATTTTTCGCTGGGCATGCGTCTGCTCGACCGGCTCTGGCATATTGCGCTGCCCCTGTTCTGTCTCACCTACGGCAGCCTCGCGTTCCTGTCGCGCTACATGCGCGCGGGTATGATGGACGTGATGCGCCAGGACTACATACGCACCGCCCGCGCCTACGGCTTCTCCGAACGCACCGTGGTCTGGAAATACGCCATGCGCAACTCGCTCATCGCCATCATCACGCTGCTTGGCGGACTGCTGCCCGGGCTTATCGGCGGCAGCATCATCATTGAAAGCATCTTCTCCATTCCCGGCATGGGACGGCTCGCCTTCGAGGCCGTGCTCAGCCGCGACTATCCCCTCATCATGGGCAACATCACCATGGTGTCATTGCTTACGCTGGCGGGCCTGCTCCTTTCCGACATCCTCTATGTGCTGGTTGACCCAAGGATCAAACTCGGATGACACATAATTCAGGGACAGACTACGCAAATCAGCCCGAGACGGCATCCGCTGGCGCTGAACGTGGCGTATTGCGTAGTCTGTCCCTGAATTATGTGGTCTGGAGGCAGTTCAAGAAGAATAAGCCCGCGGTGGTGGGCGTAATGCTGGCGCTGGGCGTGGGGCTGGTGGCGTTGTTTGCGCCGTTTTTGGCGGG
>DSBB01000310.1 GCA_011046175.1 Candidatus Hydrogenedentota bacterium
AAGACACACAATGTGATACAATAGGTTTATGAGAGTTTTTGACAGGAATGCGGAAAAGAATCTCTGGCTGAAGAAAGTCAGGGGAATCTCATTCAACGATGTCCTGTTTCATATAGGCGACGGCGATTTGCTTGATGTATTGCAGCATACCAACCCGGCGAAATATCCGAACCAGAAAATATTCGTCGTGAAAATTGACAGCGATGCATGGTTGGTTCCCTTTGCCGAGTCCGAAGATACCATATTCCTGAAGACCGCTATTCCCAGCCGCAAAATGACCGACAAATATTTGAGGAAAAGAAAGAAATGAAACTTACAACGGAAGAACAAGCCATACTGGCGGCCGTAGAAACCGGGGAGTGGCGTTCTGTGCAAAAACTGAAAGAGGAAACTGCCGCATACCGCACAGCGGCAAAGGCAGCCCAACACAAGGACAAACGAGTGAATATCCGCATGACCGAGAGCGACCTTGTCCGATTCAAACGCAAGGCCGCCGAGGAAGGATTGCCCTATCAAACTCTTATGTCAAGCGTACTTCACAAATACATCAACGGTTGAATCTAGACTGCAAACGCACTCCTTGGAATACCGGACCGGCGTATGATGGACGCCAAGGCGCCTGTGCGTAACAATTACATGACCCGGCACGGGAACGGTTATGGTCGTGTCAGGCAAGCGTTTTTGCGTTACAACATGGCTCCCCCTTCTTCCCACCTCAATGAAACCGCGACGAGATAAAATTGCACAGGCATCCTTGCCGGAAAGTATTCGCAACTTACCCAACAGCAACGTCCATCTGCGTGATATACCCTTCTTGGTGCAAACGGGTCTCGATTTCCTGGGGTGAGGCTGTTTCATAGAACAGTTCAATAGCCTCCCGGAGATTATTACGCGCTTCCTCAACACTGTCCCCTGACTGGCTATATCAAGTTCCGGGAAGAGAGATACATAGCCATCCCCTCCGCGTTCGATGATAACAGTGATTTGCTTTTGCATGCGCTTTTCTCCTGCAGGGTGCGAACCTTTTTCTATGAATAGCTTGCCATGTCGCTTGCCAAAGAATACATCCGGTCTGTCGCGCCGTCAGGATAAAAAGTCACCCTTTCAGTCCTGTCAGCGTGATGCCCTGAATAAACTGGCGTTGTGCCGCGAAGAAGAGGATAATGACCGGGATGGTCATGAGCACGGCGGCTGCCATCAGCATCTGGTGTTGTCCAAGCATGACGGCGTGCAGCGCGTAAAGACCGAGGCTGAGCGGGTAGAGTTCCTGGTCGGTGATGAAGATGAGCGGGCCCATGAAATCGTTCCACACGGCCATGAAGGTGAAAATGGCGATGGTGGCGAGGGCGGGCTTGATGAGCGGGAGGATCACCTGCCAGTAGATGCCGAAATAGCCGCAGCCGTCAATCTTCGCGCTGTCCTCGAGGTCGGTGGGGATGCCGCGCATGAACTGGCGCAGCAGGAAGATGAAGAAGGCGCTGCCCGCGAAGGACGGGATATACAGCGGGCGCAGCGTATTGAACCAGCCGAGGTTCTTGAAGATGAGAAACACGGGAATCAGCGTCACCTGCGGCGGTACCATCAGCGTGGCGAGGAGCAGCACAAAGCAGAACTCCCGGCCCGGCCAGCGCAGCCGCGCAAAGGCATACGCCGCCAGTGACGAGCCGAGCAACTGCCCGAAGATGTTCATCAGCACAAGGAACACGCTGTTGCCGACGTATCTGCCCAGCGGCACGCGGTTGCCCACGGCAAGGTAGTTCGAGATGAACTTGTTGTACGCGGCGCGGAATCCCTTCGCGTGGTGGTAGGTGATGGTGACGCGCACCTTGCCGGGCGTGTTGTATTCGGCGGGACCCACATCGCGCAGGGTGATCCACGTTTTCACGGCGACGGTGTCGTCCTCGTAACTGCGAATCTGCCACGTATGGTCCTGCCACCGGTCAGTGGCGGCATAAGCGGGTTCCGTGGATTCGAGGCGATGCCCGTCTATCTCGAACACAGCGTGGAAGGTATGCCAGGAGCGGTCGGCATGGTTCGCCAGGCGCATCTTTTTGAACTCGTCAAAAGACCAGTCCAGCGGCAGTTCCGCCTGCACGGTAAACCGGTCGTGCTCCGCGAAGGAATAACGCACCTCCTGCGACACGCGGCGCACGTCTTTGGTGCGCGGCGTCAGCGCGGCGTCGCCGTCAATGACGCGCCACGGGATTTGTTCCGGCGGGATGGGCGTTTCAATGCGCATGTCCCATGACACGAACACCAGTTCCGAAAAAGCGACCCGACAATAGACCAGGTCGAAGACGTCCTTTACCTCGTTCGCCTCAATGCGCTCTGTGAACCAGCGCTGTCCCTCCGCCGTGGGTCGGGTAAATAGTTCCGCCGGGGCGCGGCGCAGCAGCCGCGCGAACACGGCTTCAGCCAGTTCTGGATGCGCCACATGGGGCTGCACGTAACCGGGCAGTTTCGGCTTCAACGACACAATGTGCGCGGAAATGGCTTCCGTGAACAGAGGCCGCTGCTGATCCCAGTCATCATCAGCGACGCGCAGGGGCCGCGCGGGGCGCTCGTTGTTACGCAGGCGGATGTACGGCGATTCGGTGACGCGGTCGGGCGGGATAGGCAGCCAGCGCGGCGGGTAAAGTTCCTCGGGCGTTTTGGCGCTGGTGCTGACAAGCCAGACAAACGGCGCGGAGAACAGCAGTGACCCCAGCACAAGAACGATGTGCATGGTGATGCGCCTGATCAGGGACAGTCCCTTGGTTCGGGACAGTCCCTTCGCGCGTTTATACAAGGGGTTCACCATGTTACTTCTCCGACTCGTAATACACCCAGCGCTTTGACAACCACAGTTGCAGTAGGGTCAACGCAAGGATAATGAAGAACAGCACCCACGCCATTGCCGAGGCGTACCCCATGCGCATGAAGCGGAATGCGTTGTTGAACAGGGCGTAGGCGTAGAACAAGGTGGAGTCCACGGGCCCGCCTTGCGTCATGATGTACGCCTGCGTAAACACCTGAAACGTGCCGATCAGACCCATAATCATGTTGAACAGGATGTAGGGGCTGAGCATGGGCAGCGTGATGTTGAAGAATTTCCGAAAGGGTCCCGCGCCGTCCAATTCCGCCGCTTCATAAAGATGCCGGGGGATGCCTTTCAGTCCTGCCAGCCATACGATCATGCCGCCGCCCGCGCCCCACACCATCATGATGATGAGCGCCGGTTTCGACCACTTCTGATTTTGCAGCCACGCGGGGCCTTCAATGCCAATGTTGGCAAGCAGCGAATTCAAAATTCCTTCCGTGGGATTGAATATCCAAATCCACAGGATGGACGCCGCCACGGCGGGCATGATGGCGGGTAGGTAGAACAGGGTTCGGTACACCGCCATGCCTTTCGTCTCGCGGTGCAACAGCATGGCAATGCCGAGACTCACCGTCATGCCCAGCGGTATGGAGATGGCCATGTAGACCGTGTTCCACAGAGACTTGTAAAAGAGCGGGTCCCGAAAAAACATCTCATGGTAGTTGCGCAGCCCGACGAAGCGCGGCGGCGACAACACATCGTACTGACAGAAACTCATGAACAGCGAAAACACGAGCGGCCCGCCGCCCAGCACGAGAAAGCCGAACAACCACGGCAGCATGAACAGGTAGCCGGCGTGATATTCCCGGCGGAAGTAGCCTTTGGTGGTGACGGTGCGGTTAAACCACCAGTACAAGGCGGCAAGGCTCAACAGCAGGAGCGCCGCATACCCGGCCACAATAGGGCCGAAATGAAGCACGGGATATTCGCGGTCGTCATACAGGCGGTTCAGTTCCGCTTGCACCACTTGCTCGCCGCGTTCCAGCGCCAGTTGGGCGTTGCGCTTGATGTCCGTGGGGTCAAACTGCTTGTAGATGCCGCCGTTCATGGCGCGGAAATGTTCGTTCCAGAGCAGTTGTCCCACCGGCGTTACGGGCCGGAATTTGCTCACGGGAAGGATATCCACAAACACGCGCATACTGTCCTTGTAGGTGTTTTCCACCGAGGAGTTGGACAACAAGTAGTGCTCCATGCCCCATTCGGTGATGTCGCGCCGGCCGCTCATGCGCGGGATGAACACGGAGCCGCGGGCCTGCACCATTTGCGCTTCCGTGTCGCATCGTATTTTGTAGGCGCGCTGCGACGCCAGATATTTGATGAGCATCCACGCCTCTTCCGGGTATTTGCAGCCTGTGGGGATGACATAGGCGAAACCGCCGCACCAGCCGAGTTGCACCATGCCTTCGGGCGCGGGCGCGGGCGCCACGCCGAAGCGCATCGAGCGGCGTTGCTGCGCGATGGCGTTCAGAAAATAATCGCCGTCTATCTTCATGGCGATGCGCCCGGCCACAAAGGGGTCCAGGTCGCCCGCCGCAACCGACGTCTGGAACGCCGCCGCCGCCTCCGCGCCGCCCACGATGTCGTACAGTTCCGTAACGTAGGCGAGCGCCTCCACAATGCGCGGGTCGGTGAGCGTGCAGGTGCGCCCGTCGTCGCTCATGAACTTGCCGCCGTTCAGCCAGCCGTAAATGTACAGCCACGAATTGCCATAATTTGGGATGAAGCCCACCTGACGCAGCCGCCCATCGGCGTCAAACTCCGTCAGAATGCGTGTTGCCTCGCGCAACTGCTCCCAAGTACGCGGCGGTCCCACCTTGGTCGGGTCATCCGGGTGGGTGCAACCCACAGCAATCAGCTCGTCTTCATATCGTTGCAGCAAGTCAAGATTGTAATACAACGCGCGGTTGTCCGTGTCCGCTGCGATACCGTAGACGCCGTTATCATAAATGGTCTCCAGCCAACACGGCTCGAAGAATGTTTCCGGATGCAGCGTGTACGGGTCGTCGGGACGTTCCCTTAAATCGCGTTCGATAAAATCCTGCAGCGGCATGAACGCGCCACGCGCCGCCCACTCGCTCACGGCGAAGCGGTCGAACCAGACCACGTCCGGCGGGTCGCCCCCCGCGATCGCGCAGATGAGCCGTTGCGGGTCGCCCGTGCGGTCCTGCATCGCGCTCTGACCCACCGTTACCCGGATATGGGGCTTGCCGTCCGTCCCGTCATACATTGCCTCAAAATCACGGATCATGTCAATGGCGAGCAGGTCCAGTTCATTGCCCCAAAAATACAGGTTTACCGGTTCGCCATATAC
>DSBB01000079.1 GCA_011046175.1 Candidatus Hydrogenedentota bacterium
ATCTACTACGGAAAATACACCGCTCTGGCGCTCGCGCTAGTGACCCTTGTCCTGTACGTCTCTCTCACGCTTTTCGGGCTTCGCGCCGGCGAAGTTACGGCCAAAGGTCTTTGCGGCGCGGCGGCCTGCTATCTTTTATGGTTGATACTCTGGTGCGGCATCGGCGCGCTGTCCTTCTGGGTGGGGTATCGCTGCCGAGGCGTATATATTCTTTACAGCAGCGATGAACTTACTGTGGGGATATTGTTAATCTGTGCGTCGGCTACCATACTCGTCTTCAACCGCATTGCGGACCAGGCCGGCATCTACAACACATTACTTGGGTTTTTGGCGCCCTGGGTACTGGTTATGATAATAACGTTAGTCCTTATGCCGGGGGCCAGTTATGTCGTCACATGGGCCTTGCTGTTGGGGTTGCTGCCTGTCGGGAGGGGATTATTTGCCCGTCGCACCTCTTACGCTATCAGTTTGGCCGACGCATTGTTTCTCGGTGTCGCGGCATTGCCCGTAATACTATTTGTTGTCGGGATATTAACGGGGTTCTATGCGGCGCTGATGTTCGTCTTAATATCACTGTATGCGGTTCTACTGCTTTTCGCCGCGTCCGTATTGATGCCTCATATCAGACTGCTCACCGGCACAATCCGCAAAGCCGCGGCTTTCGCGCTTTTTCTGCCGGGCGTCATTTCTTTGCTTCTCGGGGTGTTTTGGCCTGGATTTTCAGCGGGGCAGCCAAAATTTAACTCTATCACCTATGGTTTGAATGCGGATACAAATGAAGCCCTGTATATGAGTTGCGATGAAGAAGTTGACACTTGGACACAACAATTCCTCGGGGCGAACCCGAAACGACTTCCCATTACTGATTTTATACCCATCGCCACGCGTGCGTATTTGCAGGCGCCCGCGCCGGCGCTGCCCTTGGAAGCGCCGACGCTTGAGGTTCAGTCGGACACGACGCATGGAGATCGCCGGACGCTGACACTGACGATAGACTCTCCGCGCGGCGCGGAGGTGATCGAAGTGTACGCCTTGCCTGGAACAGAAGTGCTGGAGGCCACAGTAAACGGCGTCAAGATGGAAACAAGCAATACATTGTGGCGGCTTTCTTATTCAATTTATCGGGGAAACGGCATACAATTGGAACTTGTACTGCCCGCAAACAGCGCAGCGCGTTTCCGTGTCGCCGACCATCATTATTATCTTGAAAATATAATGATCTTTGAGCCCCGGCCTTATGATTGCATACCCAAACCCAACACCGTGGATTTTAACCTCGACCCCTTGAAGAGCGAAGAGTCCATTGTTGTCAAAACCTTTGACCTGGCACAGGAAACGACATTATGACCTTTTTTCTTATTGTCGGCCTGACAAGCATCCTGCCGGGCCAGACGGGGACCATAGCGTACATAACCGGCGAGACACAGGAAACTTGGTGTTTGTCTGTTTTGGATGTCTCAACGGGAGCCGTCACAGCAATAGGACAGGGCGCCCGCGACTCGTTCCCGCGGTGGTCTCCGGACGGCACACGCATTGCCTATCAAAGCAAACACCCGGACGGCATGGGTATACGCGTTGCTAATCCGCAAGCCGGGACGGATGAGCCGCTGCGCCATTCATACAAGTGGAATTTCCAACCCGGCTGGTCGCCGGACGGCCGCAAACTGGCCTATAGTTCCGATGGCGACGCCGCGCCTTTGTCATCAATACTCGTATACGACCTCGATACCGGCGTCGAAACCATTTGGGGCGGAGAACGCCGTGGTCTCATGCAACCGGTCTGGTTGCCCACCACCGACCTGATGAAAGCGCTCGATCCAGACGATCAGATGGCCGCTGAAGCGCTTGGTCTATTTGCGCTGAAGGCGGAGGCGGAAGAACACGGCGTATTGATGGCGATTGGCGTCACCGGGAACCCGCCGGATATAGCCACAGAGATTTTTATTGTTACGCCGACGCTTGCCGTCCCATTGCTGCCGCTCCTTATGCCTGACAGCCATCGTTATGTGAAATGGCAGGTTTCACCCGACAACAAGGGACGCCAAATCGCCTTTGAATCCAATGACGGCGGCGACCGTGAATTGTTTGTGTTGGGACGCAAAGGTATAACAAACGTAAGCAACCATCCCGCGGCCGATTGGAACCCAAAGTGGTCTTCCGACAATGAATGGATGGCCTTCGAATCCTTCCGCGACGGCCGGCGCGGCGTATACCGCGTATTGGCAAGCACCGCGAACGTTTTTTCTGTGGCCACGGGCAAGAATTTCGACTGCTGGAGCCCCGATTGGTCGCCTGACGGCGATTATATTGTTTACGTGTCTGGTCAAACCGGCACGCCACAGCTGTTCATGGCGCGGGCTGACGGCAGTGGTTCAAAACAACTTTCCAACGGTCCTCATCCCGCGCTGTCGCCGGTTTGGCAACCCAAACGAAAATAACAGGAATATTTGACAATGCGATTTGCCGGAATTTTTTCCATTGCCTTGGCAACAGTCTGTCTCATGTGCGCGTTTGCCACCGCGCGTGAAGCGGACGGAACCTTGGGATTGATACAAACTCCTAACAACGGCGTTCCCGCACTCATTACCCCGGGCGGCCGGTTCGAGGCAAGGCTGTCGGAAAAAGCGACCCTTACGCTGACAAAAGACGGGAATCTGTGGCCGCTGGTCACTGAGTGGACGCACCTGCCGGGCGGCTTCGCGCAGGCCCGCTGCAACACACAAGGCAATCTGCCGCCCGGAACCTATGCGCTGCACGCAGTCACCGGCGACGCGCAAGACTGCAACGTGCGCGCTGTGTTTGTTCTGACGGCGATTCCCGACAGTTATCTCATTGCCCATATAACAGACACGCACATCGGGTCCACGCGCCATCCCCGCGAAGCCGCCTCCATTATGAACGATATTATCGCGGCAGCGAACAAGTCGGAAGCGGCGTTTGCGCTGATTACGGGCGATCTGACCGAAAACGGCTCGCCGGAACAGTTCCGGCGTTTTCTGGAAGTACTGGATACATGCATACTGCCGACCTTTGTCGTTCCGGGCAACCATGACAGAACGTCCCGCAATTACGAACAATTTTTCGGGCCGAGGACCTATGTGTTTCAGTTTGGCGTGGACGGCTACTTGGGTTATGACACCAAAGATTTTCTCATTGCCGACGAACTTGGCCCGCAGGACGGATTACTGCATTATTACCGGCGGCAAATACGGGCATCGCGATGGAGCGTGGGATTTACCCACCGCTATGATCTGATGATGGGGATGCGCGCGCAACTGATCCTTTTTGTGGATGACCCCCTTGATTACCTGCTTTACGGACATTACCATCGTGAAGCGGACGAACAGGACGGCATCCCTTGGGGCCGCACACGAATCATCATGACGCCCGCCGCCATTAATGGCCAAATGCGCTTTATCCAAGTGGACGCACAGGGGCTGCACATGCAGGAAACCGTCCACGCCGCCTCAACGCTTCACGAGCAAGAAGACAATTAACGGTACATGTTGGCGATGTCACGTTCGATATAAGCGTAGTTGCGTCGGTAAGCGGCATGGAACGCCTCTTCGTAACCCATCCCATTGCCGAGGGCGCGCATCACCGCCATCATCTTGATGCGCCCGTAACGGTTCCAAAGGAAATCCACCGTGGCATGTGATTGCAGGTATGCCAAGCGCAACGCATCAGGAGGCAGCTGGTTTATCTGATTGTCTTCCAACGCGGCAAGGGAAAAGGCGTCGCCCCGGGCGAAATGCTCGCGCAACCGCCGCATATCCTGTTCGCCAAGCGGTCTGGACAATGTTTCCGCCAGCCCTTCGTTCAGCCACCAAGGGACGTTGCCGCCGGTAAGATAACGCACCACCACATGCACATATTCATGAACCAGCCGGCGCTCCAGTTCATCATCTGTCAGCCAGTTCCCATCGGCATCGGTCAGGGGCGCGCGAATTTTGCCGTCATAAACAGCGCCGACATGACCGTCCACCCGCGTGGCTTCGCTGAATTGCTCGGACGTATAGAGGATGACATGAATGGGCGGCGGCGGATAAACGCCGCCAAACCTGCGGCCAATGTCCACATAAGCGCGGTCAAGTACGGAAAACACCCCGGCCCGCATTGAGCCGGGTATTCCCTGCGGATAGCTTATCCGAAAATGCCGCGATTTCCATTTGTTGAAATCGTATTCAACCGACTCCTCGCGAAACGCCTTCTCGTAGCGCTCGTGCAGGCCGGGACGCTGCGGCGCCACCTCGAGCACGTAATCCCATTGCACGCGCGCCGAAGAGAGATCATTGTCCATGTAATAGGCCTGCCCCAACAACTCGTGCGCGTCGAGGTCGCCGGGCTTCAACGTAATCGCCTCTTCCAGACGCCTTATGGCGGCATTAAGATTGTCGGCGCGCAAATGGTATGCGCCAATTTGAATCAAAGGGGAAACATTTTCCGGGTCAACCTTGATTGCGTCTTCAAGATAGCGTACCGCCCTGTTAAGTTCGCCGTTAGCCGCCAGCGCGTTTGCTTCGCTCTGATACGCGTTGCATAAATTGCGCCGCACCACCGCGCTTTCCGGCGCGAGTTTATAGGCTGCTTCAAAATAGCGAATGGCTTCGATAAACTTGCCCGCCTGATAGGCTGTCACCCCGTCATTATTCAGGGTCGCGGGATGTTGCGTGATGGAAGCGGTCGCAACCGACGCTACACATAACACGCACCACCCTATACAAAAAAAACTGCCGCGCTTCATCATTTTCCTTCGGGAATCACCGCAATTGCCTCAATCTCAACTTGAATGTCCAACGGCAATCTGCCTGCCTGTATACAGGTTCGCGCCGGTTGGTTTGATCCAAAATACGCTTTGTAAACGTCATTGAATTTGGCGAAGTTGACCATGTCACTCAAAAACGCCGTCGTCTTCACGACGTCCTCCAGCCCTGCGCCGGCATCAGCCAAAACAGCCTTGAGGTTTTCAAGGGTGGTGCGGGTTTCCTCTTCAATTGTTCCCCGTATCGGCCCGCTTCCGTCACGAGCGAAAGGCCCCTGACCCGACACGAACAGAAACCCGTTTGTTTTCACGGCATGTGAATAAGGACCGGCTGCCGGCGGCCCTGAATGGGAAAAAATACATTCCTTGGTCATCGCGTCATCTCCTGTTTACCTCAATAATACCA
>DSBB01000341.1 GCA_011046175.1 Candidatus Hydrogenedentota bacterium
GAATACAGCCTCGTTGCCGATGACCACGCCGTCCTCGTTCGCGCCCATTTCAGCCCCCCACATCCAGTAGGGACGGCTTATCAGGACAGCCCGCGTTTCCGGCGCCTGCGGGATCGTCATCCATGTGCATACAAGCGTTTCACCGCGCGGGTGTCGGCGCCGCGGATGCCATTCCAGTCCCTGCCCCTCGTTGGCGTCACGGTCGGAGTTTTTCGCAAACCATACGCGCTCCGCAGTCACAATCGCTATTGTATCGCACATGGCCTCTCCCAAGCAGCGCCCGTCCCGACCTGCCGCAGAAGTATCCACACAGTTGCTGCAACTCCCTTTCAGGCATGCCAGGGGCGTTCACGTTCCAAGCCAGCAAGAATGTTGATGGCGACGTCCGTGTCTTCCGCCACTTGAAAATCAAACATGCCGACACAAATGAAATCGGCTCCGTTCTCGAAGGCGTATCTGAAGCCGACGCGGGGATGAATCGCGCCCGCGGCAAGCACCTTGAAGGCTATCCACGGTCTTTCCACTGTCTTCATATAGGCGATGGTTTTTTCGGGACGAACGCACCAGAAATTATCGTGGGGGTTGCGGATCACCTCTTCGGTTTGATCGGAACGGCGCGCGCTCCAGTAATCCTCAGCATGCAGGGTCTTCACATAAAAGTCCGGGTTTACGCCCGCCTCTTCGCAGGCAATGATAACGTCGAGAGAATGGGCGCCGACGCCACCGGGCACTCCCTTCTCCTGAATATACTGTACCGTATTTGCGATCAGTTCCATTTGTCCGTCCGCCACAAGCCTGTCTCCCACCGCGCCTTGAATGTAGGCAAGCGATGCGCCATTGTCAACGGCGCTGTCCACGCCGGTCTTGTGGTCGTCCATACGGGGATGCACCTCGGAAATCCATTGTATCTTTCCGCCTTCCTTCCAAAACCGATTGATGATATCTCCGGATACGGGGTTCGTGAGAATACTGTTAACGCCGTATTCCTGACACAAGCGCAACGTTTCCAAAATCTTTTCATCGGTATTGTATGCTTTGAACAGGCGCGACACATACATGAGATCGCGGCTGTGCGCCCAGCCGCCGATGAGGTTGCCGCCGCAGATGACGCGGCTCACCTCGACACCTTTGATATTGCCTTTGGGCATGGGCATCGCCAGGGGATTCACTTCCTGCCCGGCCGTATTATGTCCCAAGTGGGAAAGCAGAATCTGTTCCTCAAACCCGATTCCCGCGACAAGCCCGGAGGCCGCTGTCGCCGTCCCTTGCAGAAAACGCCTGCGTCCCATTTTCGCTTTCATGTGCGGACTCCTTGATACCGGATTGAATATATTCTTCGGCGACAGGGTATTATTTGAATGTGCTCCTGCCGTATTTCAGCATAGCGCAACACGTTGCCAGGATCAACTTTCGCCTTTCAGTTTTTTAAGCGCCTCTTTTGCTTCCGTCAGTGATGCGTCCAATCTCAATGCGTTACGATACGCATCACTCGCCGCCGCGTTGTCGCCCGCCGCTTCATACGCTTTGCCCAGATATAACAGCGGCAGGGCTGCATCAGGGCGGTGTTCGCAAAGGCCCGCCCATACTGCGACACGACGTTGCGCATCATAATGGCGCATCAGCAGCGCATCCAGCCTTGCCGCGGTCTGTGGGGCGTCTTTGGCGTTGACGAGCACCTGCGTGTATGAATGAAGCGCTTTCGCATGTTCACCCGCCTCCTCCATTATCCCGCCCAAGCGAATCGCATACGAGAAGTCGGCAGGCGACATTGTCATTGCCTGTTGAAAAAACCTTTCGGCCAGCGCAATATCTCCGGACGCCGCCGCCGCCTCACCGCACTGCGCCAAGACGTCCGCAGCCCGGGGCGCGTATGCGGGGTCTTGGGTGGCAACAGCCTTGATACAAGCCAAGCCCACTTCAATATCATTGAGGCGCAACCTTGCCGCACATTGATAAAAGCGGATTCCGTCATGTTCTGGCGCTATTTCCAACGCCGCTTCGGCGACGGCAAGGGCCTGCGCATACTCGCCCGCTTCGTAACAGGCTCGGACCAAAAAAAAGCGCGGCGTAACGGCATCAGGATGCAGCCTTTGTATTTCACGCCAAAAGTCGGCGCATCCATCGGCGTCGTTATGACGCAGGAAAATTTCATGCGCCAGATTGGCTGTGTACGGAGAATCAGGAACCGCGCGCAATACGTTGCGATACAGCGTCAACGCCTCATCGGTTCGCCCCAGTTCTTCCAGCGCTTCACCCAGCCGCACCGTATGCCACAAATCACCGGGGGCAACCGTCATAGCGTGACGATACAGACGCGCCGCCAACGCAAACTCATCATTTTCAAACGCCTTGGCCGCCCGTTTGGCAAACGCCACGCCAACGGGCGCGGCATAGGACGCATCCTTCGCCGCAAGGGCAAGCAAACATGCCGCGCCGTTGTCTAAATCATCCAGATACAACAATGAAGCGCAGTGATACAGCAAACATTCCGGGTGCTCCTTGATTTCGGGCGTCAACGCCACAAGAGCCGTCGCGTGTTTATACCGTCCTGCTTCATAAAATGCCCGCACCAATTGAATTTTCGGCTGTTTCGCTTCCGGATTTTTCGCCGCAATATCGCGCCATGTCGCCACGCGTCCTTCTGCATCTTCCCGCGCGACGAAAAAGTCGTTTATAAGATTCGCTACATAAGGGGATTCCGGTTCCGTATTCATGCCATTTACAAGTAGTGTCAGCGCCTCCGTGTCTTTGCCTTGCTTGTCCAGCGTCTCCCCCAAATACACGGGATACCAAGGGTCCTCTGGCGCCAGCGCCATGGCCCTGCGATAAAGCGTTTCCGCCAAGGCGTACTCGCCGGATTCAACAGCGCTGGCGGCGCGCGCGGCAAATACCGTTGCCGCAGGTTCCTTGAGCACTGGGTTCTCCCCCGCGGCCTTTTCGACGTGTTCCACGCCACGCTCAATATTCCCGACATGCAAACGGGCGGCGCCCAAATACAAAAGGATGTCTTCATTATCGGGATGCGCCTCATGGGCGGTTTCCAATACCGATTCAGCGTTGGCGTAGTCATTAGCATAGAAAAACGCCATGCCTAGGTGAAGAGTGGGAACGACCGCCGCGTGGTGTTCGGCGCAAATGTCCTTCCAGAATTGGACACGCCCCGCGTTGTCGCCCCGCTCCGTATACATACTGTCCACCTTTTGCGCCGTGTAGGGGGATTCCGGGGCGGCGAGCAATACGGAACGGTACAGGCTCTCGGCTTCCTTGTCCCTTCCCTGCAGTTCAAGCACTTCCCCGAGATAGACCTTGTTCCAAAGTTCTTTCGGCGCGATTTCCATTGCCTTTTGAAACAATGACTCGGCCAGCGCCAAATCGCCGTCTTCCCGCGCCTGTTCCGCGTACCCGGCCATGACGTCACCGGCGCGTTTTGCCAGTTCAGGGTCTTGTCCCACCGCACGAGTCAGATGCTCCAAGCCGGAAGCCAAATCGCCGGTTTCCATCATCAGCTCCCCATAGAAAAAATGCAGGGGCGGGTAATCCCAATAGGCGTTTACAGCTTTTTGCGTGATATCCAATGAAGCGTCCATATCTCCCGTGGCGTGATAGGCTTTTCCCAAATGCAGTAATGGCAACGGCGAATCCGGCAGATGATTCTGATGATTTCGGATATACAACCATTCCTCAAGCCGTCTCTCATTGCTGTACTCGCGAGAGAGCAGATAGTCCATTCTGGCCGCAACCTTCGGCTCATCCTGCATGGTCAACAGCACCGCCCGGTAAAGTTTCAACGCATGATCAGGATTCACTCGTTCAATACATTCCCCCACCACCAACGGATTAAAGAGAATACTGGAAGGCGCCCAATAGACAGGCATATCAGGATAGGAAAAGGCCTTTTCGCCCGAAACATCCTCGTCCCGCGATTTCTCCCATTCGTGAAACCGCGTCAAGACATCCTCAGGCTTGTTTATTGAAGCCAACGCCAGACGCGCGCGATAACCGGCGCGTTCCCCTTCTCGCGGATTGCGGACAATGTACTGCCAATCCCAAGCGCTGTTTTCAGGCGGATTGCCCCAGTTCCACACGGCAAAGCGAATGGGCTCTCTTTGATCAAACATCATAATATAGGCCAGCGACAATTGCTGGGCGCTTCGCGGTATGGACAAATCAATCATCCCGTAATACACAGGCTCGGTGAAGAACACGGCCTGTGACGTTACGATGTTAAACTCGCTTGCGCCCGCCTCGGCGCGCAAGTGAGTCGCCCCATGATGCGCAACCGCGCCGCCAAAACCGCCCTCCGCAATGTTTGGACCAAAACGCATCCAGCCTTTTTGTTCATCTGAAATGCCCGGAAAGAAAATGGCATGATCGGCAAAATGCGTGTTATAAGTCGCCCACATGAAGCCTGCGTATCCCTGCGGGAACGCCTCGTCGCCGGGAGTGGTGTGGAATTCCATATCTATCGCGTCGTCATTGGTGAAGCGATACGTCATCTCCGAATCCAAATCCCAGGAAGCGCCTTCTCGGGGCCAATGAACCCGCACCGTACCCGGCGACTCCACACGAAAACGCATCGGGTCGGTGCGCGGCGTGTAAGAAGCGCGGTAATTATCCGCAGCGACACCAGAAAATATGTGCTCGAAATTCAGCGCAACAAAATGCACAATCGGTTTGAGAAACGCATCCTTGTGCGTGAGATGGGTAATACCGGCCCCCCGTGACTTGTCCCGGCTTGCCGCAAACCATCCGTACAGGTTGCCGCCGCCCACGAGGGCGTACAGATTTTTGTTTTTCGGCACATCGTACCAAGGCGGCGTTTCCCTGTCCGGCCAGCGTTCAACACGTTGAAATGTCACCGTAATTTGTTTGTGCCTGTCCATATCCACATACAACGTTTCCCCCACGCCGGCGACATCACCCGACCAAACTGCCTGCACCGGGGCATCTCCCCTGCCGTAAGCGCGAAGGACAACCCCATCCCCCGGCGCAAAGGGATAGACCCCCTCCGGCGGCGCAACCAAGCCGGACAGGTTTTCCTCCTCGTAAACGACACGCAGGTCCAGCAGGGCGGCTCTGTCGCAATCGCTTTCCGCCACAAGCGCAACCGGCGCATTGACGCATGGTTCCTGAATATCGGCAAGGGCAAAGAA
>DSBB01000539.1 GCA_011046175.1 Candidatus Hydrogenedentota bacterium
ATCATGATCATGTATAAGAAAATACACAACAAATGGATTGACTGAAAAGAAACGCCGAACAAACGCCATGCCCAGCCGATTGCATAGAGCAGGTAAAAGTGCATATAGGCGTAGCTGCCGCTCAAGGGAAAACCCTCAAAGTCGTCCGGAATATGGGCCGTGTCGAAACTGGATGTTTCATTTCTGAAAAAGGCCGCCATTTCCGGTATGGCGTTTACATCAACGCTTTTCATGCCGCGCCCGGCGGCAAACATTACGGGCGACGGCAACATGGTAAGCACCACGCTGAAACGCCACTCCAGCGTATCATGCCCCAACGCTTCAACCACGCGCCACGCAAACACACCGCCCGCGATGGCAACTGCCACGGCCAGCGTGACGTCCAGTAAGAGAGATATTTGCCTGAGTCTTCGCAATGGTGATGCTCGCTTGATCAATTTCATAATAATGAAGCACGAAAGTCCGGTTATTTTAACCTAAACCAACCCGCAAGGCATAGCAGGTACGGACGACGGCTTTGTCTCGGTCATCAAAAATTGCGGCAACATGCATCGGACGCGTATCATTACGACAAATCGGATTTCTTTTCGTTTATTTTCGTGGTCGTGGAGAGAATGTATGACTGGCAGAGAACGTGTTCTTGCGGCGCTGCGCTTCGAGCAGACTGACCGTGTTCCCCTTGACCTTGGCGGCATGCCGTCCACCAATATCAGTTGTTTTGCGTATCCGGCGCTGGTGAAAGCGCTGGGGCTGCCGTGGCGCCGTCCAAGAGTCTACGACACCGGTCAGATGCTCGCGCTGCCGGAGACGGACGTATTGGACGCGCTTCAATGCGACGTGATCACGTTGCAGCCAACCCTGACCAACGCCTTCCCGCAGCCTGAATTATGGCATCTTTACGACTTTGGCGGGCGGCTCGATTCGGAAGTGCTTGATCCGGCCATGTTCGAGACCCGGGAGGATGGCACGGTTTTCCAGCCCTGCAACAACTCAAAAATGCCGCCCGATGCGTATGTCTTTGACACCGAACATGCCGGTCAGCCGTTACTGCTCACGGGCGACTTGCCCAAACCTGATCTGAGGGAGGTACGCGAGCGCCTAAACGCATCGTTGCTGACCGATGAGCAGGTGAATGGCATTGTTGCGTTGGCGCAACGGGCTCGCGAGGCAACAGACCGCGCCATTATGTTCAACGGGTTCCATGCCGGCATCTGTATTCACGCTTACGAAGGCATCGCCGTGTTTCCCATGCTTTGCCTGACTGAACCGGAATTTGTGGCGGAACTGCACGACATAGCCATCTCCCATACGGAAGCACAACTGGCAAGATTGCTGCCGGTACTGGCCCCGTATATTGACGTGTATATGTGCAACGCCGACGACTGGGGCACGCAAAACGCCACCATAGCGTCGCCGCAGGTGTTCCGCGATTTATTCAAGCCCTACTATCGCCGCATGAATGACGCCATACATCAACTCGCCCCCGAAGTGAAAACCTTTCTGCATTCGTGCGGCGCCATATACGATATTATTGACGACATTATTGAAAGCGGATTCGACGCATTGAATCCGGTGCAGTGGACGGCGGGCGGCCACCACTGGCGCGAATGGAAAAACAAGGCGCGATGTCGCATCGCATTATGGGGCGGCGCGGTGAACACCCAGGAAACGCTTCCCCTCGGCTCCGTGCAGGATGTGGAGCGGGAAGTCGCCGACATCGTCGCCTACATGAAAGAAGACAGCGGCTACATCGGCTGCGCCATCCACAACATCCTTGCTGAAATCGCCCCGGAAAAAGTCATTGCCATATATCGAACCGCAGCCTCGTGTTAGAACGGCAAAATATAGTTTGCGTTTGCGCCGGAAATAAATGCGGCTTCTCTGTGGTTACAATAGAAAAACCGGCAAATACGACAACCAACGGAACCAATTATGAATACCCTTTTGTGTGAAGACATATCATGGGTGGGCGCGGTGGACTGGAATCTCCGCGACTTTCACGGTTACGAAACGGAACGCGGCGCCACCTACAACGCCTATTTGATACGAGACGAACAGCCGACGCTGATTGACACCGTGAAGGCGCCGTTCGTTGAAACCCTGCTTGCCAACATCGCGGAGCTGACGGCCTTGGATGAAGTGCGCTGGGTGGTGTGCAACCACGCCGAACCCGATCATTCCAGCGGACTGCCCCGAATTATGGGCGCCCTTCCCAATGCCGCCTTGGTTTGCACGGAGAAGTGCCGACAAACCCTTGATAAATACTATGACATACGGGGGTGGAACCTGCGCATCATCAGGCAGAACGACGCTCTCGCTATTGGCAAGCGTACTCTCGAATTTATCCAAACGCCCATGGCGCACTGGCCGGAGTCCATGTTTACATGGTCGCCCCGAGACAGGGTCTTGTTTTCCATGGACGCCTTCGGACAGCATTACGCCACCTCGGAGCGCTTCGATGATGAGACGGATTTGTGCAAGATGTACGAAGAGGCCAAGATTTATTACGCAAACATTTTGCTGCCTTACGGCGGCGCCGTGTCCCGCGCCATGGCTGCGGCGGCCAAACTTGATATAGCCATGATCGCCCCTTCCCACGGACTTGTCTGGCGCGGTCACATCCCCAAAATTCTGGAGGCGTACACGCGGTGGTCAAGCGGCGTGGTGGCGCCCAGGGCGCTTATTCTTTACGACAGCATGTGGAGCAGCACGGCGCTTATGGCGCGCGCCATTTGCGACGGCGTTCAAGCAGGCGGCGCGCAGGCGCAGCTGCATCATGTGCGCCGGTCAGGCTTGACCCGGATTGCCACGGACGCTTTGGAAGCCGCCGCGATTGCCGCAGGCTCGTCAACGCTGAATGGCGGCCCCATGCCTATGGCCGCCGCCGCGCTTTCTTATTTACAGGGGCTTAAACCGCCTTGCAAGGCAGCCCTTGCTTTCGGCGCGTATGGCTGGACAAAAGGCGGCGCCGAAGCCGTTCAGTCCTGTTTTGAATCCCTGAAGTGGGACATCATCCGCGGACCCATTCGCGCGCAGTATAAAGCCACGACGGAAACGCTCGAGGAATGCCGCGCCGCCGGACGCCTCCTCGCGGAAAAGGCGCTTGAAGCGGCAAAATACTGAAAGCGTCTCCAATAACCGGAATGCGCTTCGACTGTCATATCACGTTTTCGGCGCTGTTGCGGAATATGCTATACTTGCAGTTCAACAGTGCGGCCGTGTGATATCATAACACCGCGCACGAGCCCTGATTTCTTCTTACTACATGGCGCTCATGGGCCCGGCGCGTCCATGATACCCGGGAAAACCCATTACAATCGCGGAGATATTCCATGAACAACGATGAAATACTACAGACCCTGACGGCAATGTCTCATTACGTGGGCGCGCCAGACCGCGGCTATGCCATACTGGGCGAGGGCAACACTTCAGCGCGCATTGACGGCGACAGTATGTACATCAAGGCGTCCGGCACCGCTCTGGGCACAATGAAACCGGCAGACTTTCTGGCCGTCAGCATATCGAAAGTTACCGACATACTGGATGAACCGAATGCCACTGACGACGACGTGCGCGAGAATCTGCGGGCCGCGCTGCTTGACCCCAGAGAGGAACGTCTGCCGTCGGTTGAGACAGTCATGCATGCGCTCCTTTACGAGTACGGAGAGTATAACTTTATCGCCCATACCCACCCGGTGGCCTGTGGCGGACTGTTGTGTTCCGTCAACGCGAAAGAGGCCATGCTGGGCAGGGTATGCCCCGACCAGATAGTGGTGATGGGCCGCGCCTCCGTTTTCGTCCCCTATGTGGACCCCGGGCTGGCGCTGGCCCGCGAAGTGCGCGACCGTGTGCGACAGTTCGTTGAGGAGGAAAACGAACCGCCCAAAGCGATTACTTTGGAGAATCATGGTGTATTTGCCTTGGGGCCGACGGCTAAATCCGTGATGAACATTACCGACATGGCGGAAAAGATGGCGTATGTGCTGCTGGGCGCGTACAGCGCGGGCGGTCCGAAGTTCATGACCGAAAAAGACATAGACCGTATAGCAACACGTCCGGACGAAAAATACAGACAGAAACTGATTGGAGGTTGACGCATCACCAACATGCGCGTTTGAAAGGAAAACACATGAGCAAATTGGAAACCTATAGAAAGGCCGGGGGAAACTTGCCGGAATCCTACCTCGCATGGCAGGTGTTCGGCGCGGGACTGGAAAATGTCGGCCGCGACGGCAAGCCGGTTTCGGCGCCGCTGCGCCCGCCGGCGGCCAACGAAATCCTGTTGCGTGTGGATGCGCTCGGCCTGTGCCTTTCCGATATGAAGATCATCGCGCAAGGCGGTAATCATCCCCGGTTGCGCGGACGCGACCTCGCCAATGACCCGACGGTGCTCGGCCATGAATGCGCCGTCACGGTGGCGGCCGTGGGCGCGGACTGGCGGGACAAGTTCAAGCCCGGCGAACGGTATATTGTGCAGGCGGACATCTATTACAAGGGGGTCGGATACGCTTTCGGGTATATGATCCCGGGTGGTCTCGCCGAATACACCTATCTTGATGAGCGCGGCTTGGCGGGCGACGAGGGTTGCTATCTGCTGCCGGTGCGGGATACAACGGGTTACAGCGAAGCGGCGTTGAGCGAACCCTGGGCGTGCGTCGAGATGTCCTATGCGCTTGAAGACCGCGTGGCGCCAACCGGCGCGACGCAGTTGGTGGTTACCGACGCCCCGGATGCGTGGGCGGCGCAGCTGCCCAATGCGCGTGTTGTGGCGTCCAACCTTGAAGGGGCAGGCGATGACGCCTACGACGACATTGTGCTTGTCAATCCCACGCCGTCGCTTGTGGAAACACTGGGCGAGCGGCTCAACCCCAACGGCGTGATGTTCTTGGTCGGCGCGCCCGCCGCGTCCGGCGACGCCATGATTGACGTGGGCGCGATTCACTATCAGAACAAGCGTTATTTGGGCGGCGGCGACACGCTGGAAGCCATTGCCGCCGCTAATCGCCGCAACGATCTGTTGCCGAACGGGGTCGGCTTGTTTATTGGCGCGGGCGGTCCGATGGGACAGATGCATGTGCAGCGTGCGATAGAAAAACAGAATGGGTTGGGGCGCGTCGTCGTTACCGACCTGGAC
>DSBB01000387.1 GCA_011046175.1 Candidatus Hydrogenedentota bacterium
AGTTGGGCGTTATCTATGTGGACACGCGCGGCACTGCGAACGCGTTTAACGACAGCGACCTTGAAATGCTGGTCGCGTTGGCGGCGCCCGCCGCCACAGCCATCAAGAACGCGCAATACGTCAAGATGGTGGAACAGGCCTATGAGGATACGTTGATCGCGCTGGCGAGCGCCATTGAATTGCGGGACCACTACACCGTCGGGCATACTTGGCGGGTTACCAACTTTGCCGTGGAAATCGCCCGCGAACTCGGCTGGGATGATAAGAAACTGAATGAAGTTCAAATGGGTGGCGTGTTGCATGATGTTGGCAAGATTGCCGTGGACAATGCCATCCTCGGGAAGCCCGGCAATCTTACGGAAGAGGAATTCGCCCAGATGAAAGTGCATCCCGGGCGCGGCGCCGACCTGCTTCGCGACATCAAGTTTCTGCATCCGTTGGTTCCGTATTGCCTTTGCCATCACGAGCGCTGGGACGGAACAGGCTATCCCGCCGGATTGAAAGGCGAGGATATTCCCATCGAGGGGCGTGTTATTTCCGTAGCGGACGCCTTTGACGCCATGACCAGCACACGCCCTTACCGGAAGGGCATGGAACCTGAAATCGCACTGGAGCGACTGCGTGAAGGAAAAGGCAAACAGTTTGATCCTGATTTGGTTGATGTGCTGGAGCGCTGCTATGAGCAGGGAAGAATAGACAGGATTCTTCAGGATTATTACAAAAACGAGGCGCGCAGCATTGCATGTCCGTTCTGCAGCACCTTTATCCGTTTTGATGACACTGTTGCGGATGGCAGCGAAATTCAGTGCTCTGTTTGCCGCAGAGATGTGCGCATCGTGAAGAAAGAAGAAACGTATTTCGGTGTGCTCGCGCCGAAAACGGAAGCGTAGGCGCGGGGGGAGGGATATTTTTCATCCTGATGATCCGATCAAAATGGAGTCAGACGTGAGTAATGAACCCGATGCCGCGCGGGACAAAGGCAACAGCGGGACAAGCAGCAAGCGTGTCGGTGACGCCGTTTTTCCCTTGAGTACCCCGTATCTGAATACCATTGCGCCGGAAGAACAACCGCCTTATCCCGGAGACCGGGAACTGGAGCGGACTGACAACGCTTGGCACAGACGGGTTTGGCAGAAGCGCCGCGCGCGCGGAACTGCGGGATTTCTTTGAGGTGGACCACCGTTTTATAGCATTGGCCGCTTTAACCGCCTTGGCGCAAAGGAATGAATTGTCGGCGGACGTTGTAATAAAGGCAATGGAGGCAATGCGTATTTATGCCGATAAACCCAACCCGATATCAAGTTAACGAAGCGCGAAGTACGGTACGACAAGGATAAACGATAATGACGACAGAATTTCGACTTCCCGAGTTGGGAGAAAATGTTGCCACAGGGGCCGTAACAAAAATTCTGGTTGCAGTGGGCGATGCTGTTGCGTCGGGACAAAATGTCTTGGAAATCGAGACGGATAAGGCGGTGGCGGAAATTCCCTGCCCCTTGTCCGGAAAAATAGTTGAGATTCGGGTGCGTGAAGGCCAAAAAATCAGCCCCGGGGAAGTCATACTGGTTGTTGAGGAAAGCGCGGCAAGCGGGGAGGATAAATCTGCTGAAGTGGAGAAGGTGGCGGTAGAATCCGACACCGCGGACGCGGTTCCCCGCAAAAAAGCGAAGATAGCCGAACCTCTTACCGAAAAAATGCGGCGGGATGTTGCGCGGGCCGCGCCTTCGGTGCGTCAATTGGCGCGGGAGCACGGGATTGTTTTGGAGGAAGTGCCCACCGCCGATCCAACCGGCAAAATTACGGCGCAAGATGTGCTCAAGTACGCGGCGGCGCGAAAGGAGAACGCGCCGCTTTCCGAATCGGCGGATGAGACCGTTACCGCGGACTCCAATCTACGGCAGGACAGTGACAAATGGGGGAAGGTGACAATAGAACCCATGAACGCCGTCAGAAGCAAGGCAGCCGCCCATTTGACTCATTGTTGGACCACCATACCGCATGTTACTCATTTCGACAAGGCCGACATTACGGAACTCGATAAATTTCGGAAGCATTACGCGCGTCAAGCCGAAGCGGCGGGCGCGCACCTTACGGTTACGGCATTCCTGATTAAATTGTTGCCGGACGTATTCAAGCGATTTCCACGAATGAACGCTACTGTTGACATGGACAGACAACTGTTTGTTTTAAAGCAATACTGCAATATCGGCGTTGCCGTTGACACGCCGAACGGACTAATCGTTCCGGTCATACGTCACGTTGATAAAAAGAACGTTATGAACATCGCCATTGAAATGGCGGATTCGGCAAGTCGGGCCCGTGAAAGAAAACTCGCACTGGAAGATATGCAGGGGGGCGGGTTCACCGTCAGCAATCTTGGCGGCATGGGCGGCTATGCCTTCACGCCCATCATAAACGCCCCGGAAACAGCCATTCTCGGCGTATCCCGCGCCGGGATGGAACCTGTTTACAACGGAAAAGACTTCGAGCCGCGTTTGATGCTTCCCTTGAGTCTTTCTTACGATCACCGTTGTATTGACGGCGCGGACGCCGCAAGATTTTTGCGCTACCTCTGCGAGTCGCTTGAACACCCCTGGCGTTTGACACTGGGGCTCTGACGCAAACGCGTCGTGCTCATGGAAAAGGAGTAGTCATAATGAAAAAGGTCGTGCCGCAAAGCTATAATAACCACCGCTCTTATGATTGGACGCATATCATCCTTTTATTGTCGCTTTTGCCGGCGCTGGTTGCGGCGATTGTCCTTTTCCTGCCAATCATCTCGCAGGATGCGGTATTGTTTGTCGTAAAACTGCTGCTGGTGTATTTCGCGCTTTGTCTGGCTGCGCTTGCCGTAAAAGTCAGGCGTTATTCACTCGCCCTGCAAGACCGCATCATACGCATCGAAATGCGGTTGCGGCTTGAAAAATTGCTGCCGCCTGATGATCACTGGCAAATAAACGGCCTTGATAACGACCAAATAATCGCGCTGCGTTTTGCGTCGGATGAGGAGCTGCCCGAGTTGATGCGCAAAGCGCTTGACGAACATATTTCCGATCGCGACAAGATAAAACGCATGATACAATACTGGACTCCCGACATTGACAGGATATAGGCGTCGCAGGCCCACCATACGGCGGCAATCACTTCAAGATGCCGCCTTGGCGGGAGCTAAGACGTATGCCTTGGAGAATCATATTTAAATCCTCGGGATTGTCGGATACCTCCATGCCGGTTTCCTGCGTAATAAGCCCTTTCTTGATCAGTTGGTAAAGGCTGTCATTAAATGATTGCATCCCAGCCTCTTTACCGGAGGCGATAACGCCGTCCAACTGGAGGATGCGGTTTTCCTTGATAAGTTTTCTGGCGGAGGGATTTACCACCAGCACTTCACATGCGGGTACGCGCCCTGTCCCGTCCGCGCGGGGCAGCAGCCGCATGCACATGATACCCTTCAGGTTCAGTGACAACTGCGATCGGATTTGTTCATGCTGGTTCGACGGGAACAAGTCAATGATGCGGTCTATGGTCTGCATGACATTGGTGGTGTGCAGGGTGGTAAAAACGAGATGTCCCGTTTCTGCGGCGCTGATGGCGGCCTGAAATGTTTCGAGATCGCGCATTTCACCCACGAGAATGACATCCGGGTCCTGGCGCATGACTGACTTGAGCGCTGACGAAAAATCAACGGTATCGAGGGAAATCTCGCGCTGGCTGACGATGCCCTTGTGGTCGTTGTGCAAATATTCTATCGGGTCTTCAATGGTGACAATATGACACCGGCGATGCCGGTTTATGTAATCCACGATTGACGCAAGCGTGGTCGTTTTGCCGCTTCCCGTGGTGCCCGTAATCAAAATCATGCCACGTTGAATCATCGCGAAGCGCTTCAGCGTTTCCGGAAGATGCAATTGTTCAAAAGAGTGCATCACAGTCTTGATGCGTCGCATAACGCAGGAGATGGAACCGCGTTGCCGGTATACGTTTACCCTGAAGCGTCCCACCCCCTTTTCCGTATACGACAGGTCCACTTCGCCGCGTTTTCGTAAATGGACGCTTTGGTCCGGGCTGAGCATGATGCCCATGATTTCGTCTATCATTTCCGAATTCAGGACATCGAATTCTTGCGGAAGCATTTCGCCGTCAATGCGGAACCAAGGGACATTTCCCGCTTTCAGGTGAATGTCGGACGCGTCTTTTTGCACGGCACGCTGTAACAACTTTTGAAACTGCGCTTTCATCGGCTCTCCTGTCTCTTTCTCCGCGCGCGAATGAACGCGGGAATATTCATGTCTTCCGGCTCTTCAACGGAGGTCGTAATAAAGGGGGATACATTTGGTTTTTTCTCGGGCAGATTAAACAGATCGTCGCCGCCGGGTATGGGCATTTGCGTTGGCTTGGCCGCGGGTCTGTTGGGGCTGTTTTTGTCTTGATGCGCCGGCTTGAGTTCAGGGGGAATCCCTTTTCGTTCTCCTGTTTTGGCTGCCAACGCCGCTGAGGCCATGGCCGCGGCCTTCTGCGCCTGCGCTTCTTTACTGCGGTTAAGATAGGCGGAAATATCTTTTCGCGGAAAGCCGGCGGCAATGACGGTTACCTGAAATTCCGGACGTTCTTCCCTGTCTATCACCGCGCCCGTGATGATGGTGGCGTCCTGACTGACATTATTCTTGATATACTCATTGGCCTGCTGCACTTCGTGCATGCGTACATCCGTGCCTCCGCGGACGTTGACAATAACCCCCTTCGCGCCGTTGATGTTGGACTGTTCAAGCAACGGGCACACCACAGCCTCCTCGGCGGCGCGCATGGCGCGATTCTCGCCGTCAGCAATGCCTATGCCCATGAGCGCACGTCCCCGCGCCTGCATTACAGTACGCACGTCCGAAAAATCAAGGTTTATCAGGCCGGGCACCGTGATGAGCTCCGATATGGCGCGAACGCCGTTGTGCAACACTTCATCGCCATGCTTGAACGCATCGAGAAGACTGGTGTTGGCGTTGCTGAGTTCGGCAATCCGGTCATTGGGAACAACAATCAGCGTATCCACATGCTTTTCCAGTTCCTCAAGCCCTTTCGCTGCGTTGTTCATGCGCTCCTCGCCCTCGAAACTGAACGGCAGCGTGACAATGGCGATGG
>DSBB01000415.1 GCA_011046175.1 Candidatus Hydrogenedentota bacterium
GCGACAGGCAAAACGACGTTAAGACCGTCAATGAGGCATGATGAATGAAACTTACACGACGTGACTTTGTGAAAACCGGGGCGGCGATGGCATACGCAGGGGCGGCCATGTCCGAGTCCCGAAGCGAAAGCGAGATGATGAACAACGCCGCGAACGACAAAATAAATATCCTGCTCATCCACGCCGATCAGCATCGCATCGAGTGCTTGGGCGCGTACGGCAATCCGGACATACGCACGCCGCACATAGACGCGCTGGCGAAAGACGGCGTCCGTTACGAGAACAGTTTCTGCCCCTATCCCGTCTGCACGCCGTCGCGCTATTCGCTGTTGTGTGGACAATATGTGCATCAACATCGCGGCTGGAGCAATCATTGCACGCTCGCGCCGGAGATTCCGACATTCCCGCGGCTGTTGCGCGACGCGGGCTATGCAACCTGCGCCGTGGGCAAGATGCATTTCACGCCCACCTACCTTGACGTGGGCTTTGATAAAATGTTTCTGGCGGAACAGGACGGGCCGGGGCGCTGGGACGACGACTATCATCGGGAATTGATGGCGGAGGGACTTGTGGATGTGAACGACCTGGAAGACCAGCGTCAGGAGTACCGGCGTCAGGCGCGTCCGGAGTACTGGGAAAGCTTTGGCGCGATGCCGTCGAACCTCCCGGAGGAATGGCACACCACCTCATGGATCGGTGATCGCGCCGTCGCGGCGCTGGAAGCATGGGAGGGGGGCGGCAACCTGCTCATGGCGGGATTCGTTAAGCCGCATCATCCCTTCGATCCGCCTGCAAGCCGCTTTGGCGCCTACGACCCCGACAGCCTGACGTTGCTGCCCGGCTGGACGGAGTCGTGCCTGCCCCGCGACCTGGAACAGCATCGAGGTTACTTTCCTCATGAAGAACTATCGGAGAAGGCGTTGCGCCGGGTCATGGCGGCGTACTACGCCACTATTGAACACATAGACGATGAGGTGGGACGCATGGTGGGGTTGCTCAAGCGCAAGGGGCTTTATGACAACACCATGATCATCTACACCAGCGACCACGGCGAGTACATGGGATTCCATCATTTGCTGCTCAAGGGCAACCACCTGTACGATCCGCTCGTGAAAGTGCCGCTTATCATCAAATACCCCGCCGCCGCAAACGTCGCCGGAAACCAAGTATCCAACGCAATGGTGAGCAACGTTGACCTCGCGCCGGCCCTCCTCAATCAGGCGGGTGTTTCTCCCAATATATGGGGACAGTCACCTATTTTATCAGTGTTCGAGCAAAGTAACCATGACAAACATAAGAACGAAAGCGAGAAATTAGGCGACTGTCACAAAATAATATTCTGCGAACTGTTGCGGGGCAAGCTTGCCATGGCGCGTACGCGCACGCGGAAGTTGATATTTTCACAGGACAGGGGTGACACGTTGTTTTTTGATCTCGAGAAGGACCCGCATGAGTTGGAGAACCGTGCTGGTGATCCGGCGTACCGTGATGAAGTCGGCGCTTTGAAGGACGCTATCGAAGCATGGCGGCCCAGTGATATGGAACACAAGATTTATCTGGATGAAGACGCCCCCATGATCAACCAGCCGAATGTGCCGTCCTTGGACCGTTCCCATCGGCTTGACATTATTGCTTGGTATGATGCGCAGATGCGGGATTAAACGGGGACAGTCACGTATTTTATCACCTATATTTTTGCTTTTGCTGTTGTCATTTTGGTTAAGCACTGATAAAATAGGTGACTGTCCCCGTTTAATCCAAGGTTGCCAAGCGCATAACTTTTTCTTGGTCCGCTTCGTCGCGGGTTAATTCGCCGGTGACAACCCCCTCGCGCATGACAATCAACCGGTCACACATGCCCAGCGCCTCGGGTAATTCACTGGTAATCATCAATATGGCCACTCCGTTGGCGGCGACGGCATTCATGAGCCGGTAGATTTCCACCTTGGCGCCCACGTCAACCCCGCGTGTGGGCTCGTCAAAAATAAGGACTTTGGATTGCGTCAACAGCCATTTCGCCAGCACCACCTTTTGTTGTGTGCCGCCGCTCAGATTTTGCACGATCTGCTCCACGCCTGGCGTTTTTATTTGCAATTCGCGCACATACTTTCCTGCGATGGCCTTTTCCTTGGCGGGATTCAGAAAAGGGCCTGTCAAGGCGGCGTTCATGTCCGCGAGAAGGATGTTGTGACGCACTGTCATGCCCAGCACCAGCCCCTGGCCCTTTCTGTCCTCGGTGAGCAGGCCGATGCCGTGCGCTATGGCCTGTTTGGGCGTACGGACACGCACGACGGCTCCGTCCAAAAGTATGTTTCCAGAGTCGGCGGGGTCAGCCCCGAAAATGGCGCGCGCCACCTCAGTGCGTCCCGATCCGACCAACCCCGTCAAACCGACAATTTCGCCCGCGCGCAACGATAATGAGACATCGGAAAAGGCGCCGTTGCGCGAAAGGCGTTCGATGCGGAGCCGCTCCTGTCCCGGCGATGTGTCGCGGGGCGGAAACTCATCCTTAAGTTCGCGTCCCACCATCATCCGGATGATTTCGTCGCGGTTCACATCGCACACCTCGCTTGTTCCTATCCGACAGCCGTCGCGCATGACCGTGACGTGCCGTCCTATCTTGAATATTTCTTCGAGCCGGTGGGAGATATAGACAATGCCCATGCCCTGGCGCGCAAGCCGTTTCACAATCGCAAACAATGCGGCGAGTTCATGGTCTGTCAGTGTCGCCGAGGGTTCGTCCATCACCAGTATGCGCGCGTTGACGGACAGCGCTTTCGCTATTTCTACCACCTGCTGCTGCGCCACGCTGAGGGTGCTCACCATGCGTTTCGGGTCAATCGCCGCGTCCAGCATGGCAAGCGCTTCGCGCGCGTCCTGATAGAGCCGCCGCCATTGGATAACGCCGCGCCGGGTCGGGGCGCGTCCCAGGAAAATGTTTTCCGCCACGCTCAATTGGGGCGCGAGATTAAATTCTTGGTGAATCATGCTGACGCCCATGCGCGCCGCCTGCAACGGCGTGGAATAATACGCCTCGGCGCCGTTGATGAAAATACGGCCTTCATCCTTAGGTATCGCGCCCGCCAGCACCTTCATCAACGTGGATTTTCCCGCGCCGTTCTCGCCGACAAGGCAATGCACCTCGCCCGGATGCAGGTTGAAACTGACGCTGTCCAGCGCGGTCACGCCGGGGTAGCGCTTTGTGATGTCGCGCATCTCTAAAATGTAATTTGACATATTTGAATTTCCATTGCGCCAAACTCCGTCTACTATAGCATTTTTTGGCGTCGAAAGCGTATCATTACCACTATGTCAAAAAGGATTCTTCATATTGACATGGACGCTTTCTTCGCGTCAGTGGAATCGGCAAGGGACCCCTCGCTCCGAGGGAAGCCGTTGATTGTCGGCGGCAACCTGGACGACCTGCGAAGCGTTGTTTCCAGCGCGTCTTATGAAGCGCGTCGTTACGGAGTGCGTTCCGCCATGCCCATCGCCCAGGCGAAACGGCTCTGTCCGCACGGCGTTTTCATGCGGTGCAGCCGCGGCGTGTACGGCGAGGCGTCACGGCGCATCCAGGAAATTCTCGAAACGGCGACGCCCCACATTCAGATGGCGTCCATTGATGAAGCCAATCTCGATATTACCGGTTCGATACATCTTTTCGGCGACGAAGAAAAACTGGCGCGGCATATCAAGAACGCGATTCTGGAACAGGAGCGCATCACTTGCACCATCGGCGTCGCATCAAACAAAATGGTGGCGAAAGTGGCGGCGAATGAATGCAAACCGGACGGATTCCTGTCCATAGCGCCGGGGGCGGAACGGGATTTTCTGGCGCCCCTTTCCGTGGGAAAACTGCCCGGCGTTGGTCCGCACGCCAAGGAGGCGCTCGAGAACATGGGCGTGATGACGATTGGCCGGTTGGCAACCGTGCCGGAGCCGACCCTGAAAAGAATGTTTGGCGAGCAGGGCGCGGCATCCTTGTTGCGCGCCGCGTGCGGCATGGGAAGCGACGAAATCACCCCGCAGGACCAGCCCAAATCCATCAGCCGCGAGACCACTTTTCCAGAAGACTTGAGCGACTGGCGCGTTATTGAACCCGTCGTATTCCGTCTGGCTGAACATTGCGCGTATGCATTACGTTCCGAAGGATTGGAGGCAAAGCGGGTTACGCTGAAAACCCGCTACGCCGATTTTCAGACCAAATCCTTCGCAAAGACCCTGTCCGATCCGACCGCCTTGGACGTGGACATTATGGCGGCGCTTCGGGAGTTGTTTCCAAAGGCGCAGGCGCGCCGCGCGCGGGTGCGCTTGGTGGGCGTACACCTGTCCGCCCTTTCCTGGAACCAACACCAAATGCGTTTGTTCAATCGGGAAAAGATGGAAAAATGGGAGCGCGTCTCCCAAACGGTGGATACCGTGCGCGGCAAGCTTGGTTTCGACGCCGTGCATGTGGGCAGGGTGTTGCCGGATTCAAAACACGCGCCCAAAGACAAATGAAGCGAGCGAAAAAATGACCCGCGCCGGCATCCCGACGCGGGTCATTATTGCTGCTATATGAATGTCTAAATTTACAGCGCCAGCGCCATCAGCCCCAGCGAATGAGCAACATGGCTGTTGGCGAGTCCGGAGCCTCGTTCTTCGTAACGCTGGAATTCGACGTGGCCGTCCATGAACAGCACATTCGAACCGCCCGGAACGTGGTTAAACATGGTAACCGCCACCGCAATATGATCGAACATGAGCGGCAGAGTGCTCTGCGCCATTGCGGACGCACCCGGATTATTGATGTCGGTAATCATAAAACGTTCAACACCTTCACGCAACCGATATATTGTGCCGCTGTCGCCGTTGCCATAAGGTGAGATAACATCGCTGTTCGATACATCGGAATCCATCAGCGCGCCTATGGCGCCGGCTTGTTCCGGTGTGGGGGGGTAGTATTCAATGAATTTCGCCACAAATGCCGTCATGAACCGTATCAATTGTTCCGGTCCCACATACGTTTCCGCATCCGGGGGAATTCTCTCTGCTTCACCCACCTGCTGCATAAGCGAAATGATTACCGCCACATCGGCGCCCGGATCTTCATACCCGAACTTGTCAAACGCCCAGCCAATGTA
>DSBB01000413.1 GCA_011046175.1 Candidatus Hydrogenedentota bacterium
ATTGACTTGGACCAGGCGGAGGCGCGCACCCGCGAGATTCTGCTGCAGAAATTGCGTGCCGGCACGCTCGATGACCGCGAAGTGGACATCACGGTCCGCGACACTGGCAATGCTTCCATAATGCAGGTCTTCTCCAACGCCGGCATGGAGGAGATGGGCATCAACCTCCAGGAGGTTTTCGGGCGCATCCTGCCCCAGCGCACCAAGCAGCGCAAGGTCTCCGTGCGCGAGGCGCGCAGCATCCTCGAACAGGAAGAACTGATGAACCTTATTGACATGGAGATCGTGACCCCTCGCGCTGTCGAACGCGTGGAAAACGCGGGCATCGTATTCCTGGACGAGATAGACAAGATTGCGGGACGCGGCTCTCCAGGGCATGGTCCCGATGTCTCCCGCGAAGGCGTGCAGCGCGATATTCTGCCGATTGTCGAAGGCAGCACTGTGATGACCAAATATGGCCCGGTGCGCACAGACCATATTCTGTTCATCGCCGCCGGCGCTTTCCACATGTCCAAGGTTTCTGATCTCATCCCTGAACTACAGGGCCGATTCCCCATCCGGGTGGAATTGTCGAGTCTCAAAGCCTCCGATTTCACCAGAATACTTACAGAAACCGAGAATTCTCTCTTGAAACAGTATACCGCCCTGCTGGAAACGGAAGGCGTCCACGTGGATTTTACGGATGATGCCGTCACCACCATCGCCGGGATTGCACAGCGGGTCAATGAGCAAAGCGAGGACATCGGCGCGCGCCGTCTGCACACCATCATGGAATACCTGCTGGAGGACATCTCTTTCAGCGCCCCATCGCGCAGCGGCGAATCAATTACCCTCACGGCGGAAATGGTGCAGGAGCGCCTTGCCGATATCATCGAAGACCAGGATTTGACCCGCTACATTCTCTAGCCCGGGGATTTGCCGGTGATTCGTTTCGACTTTCTGGAATCCCATGGCGCATCAGTGGCAGCGATCTCTGGAAAAGCCGAAGGAGATTGCGGTCCCAATGCGACATCCGCCGACGCGCGGATTGCGTTCCTCCGAATGCTGGGGCTGGACGGTGCAACGCTGGTCTGCCCGCGCCAGGTGCATGGCGGCGCGGTGGCCTGCGCATCCTCGTCGGATGCTGGCAAGGGGGCTTTGGGATTGGACAATGCACTCGCCGAGGCCGATGCATTGATCACAAATGAGCCGGAACTTCCCATGGGAATCACCGTGGCGGATTGCGTGCCGGTATTTGTCGTGGCGGACGGCGGCCGGGCTGCCGGGTTGGTGCATGCTGGACGGGCGGGAATCCGGACGGAGATAACCGAGAACACCGTGCGTTCGCTTTGCAGCCGCTATACCTTATCCTCCGAAGACCTGTATGCAATCATTGGCCCCTCTGCCGGGCCTTGTTGCTACGAAGTGGATGCAGAAATGGCCGCTGATTTTCACGCCGCGGGCTATCCGGTCCACGGGCGCAACCTGGACCTCTGGGAAGCCAACCGTATCCAACTATTGCGCGCCGGGGTTCCGGAACAACATATCCTGGTTTCGGGAATATGCACCATCTGCAGCACGCATTTTTTTTCCTATCGCGCCAACCATTCCCTGGAGCGCAATCTCGCGGTTTTGGCAATTTGACGCACTTTTTCGGTTTTTGCAATCAGTGTTCTTCAAGAGATGCCAGCCGCTAATAAACTCTTTTCAATTATGATGAGAAATGCGCTCGTAACCGTTCACGGGCGAGCAAAGCATTATATTTCAATGGTTTTGTGCTGATTTCACAAAAACGAGAAACAGCCGGACATGAGGCTTCGCCTCTCCCGTTAACAAGGTTGCGTTGTCATTTCGAGCGTAGCGAGAAATCTTTTCCACAGGCCAAGATTTCTCGGTCGCTACGCACCCTCGAAATGACAAAGTGTGCCCTGTGAACGGTTACATGCGCTCTATTCCCTTGCACAGCCTATTGCAAGGGGACGGACGTTTATGCTACACTTTCTGGTGTAATACTCTGACTTCTCGAAGGAGTGGGTCTTGGCCCACTCTTTTTATTGAAGGAAAAAGGTTGTTTCCATGAATACGTCCGCGATTATTGGACGCGCCTGGACCGAATTCGAGCCGGAGTTGCGGGAGCAGGGCTACGAACTGGTCGAAGCGGAATATGTGGTGGAGTACGGCAGGCGCGTTTTGCGCATTTATATTGACAAGGAAGTTTCGGGAGTTACTTTGGACGATTGCGCCTCGGTGTCTCAAATACTGAGTCCGCTGTTGGACGCGGGAGATTTTATCGAAGAACGATTCTACCTGGAGGTTTCGTCGCCTGGCTTGGAGCGGCCCCTGCGGAAACCAGAGGATTTCAACCGTTTCGCCGGCGAACAGGTGCGGATTACAACCAGCGCCCCGATTGCGGGCCGCAAGCGCTTTCATGGTATGCTGAAAGGCTTTGATGACGGACTCATCCAGGTGGAATGCGACGGCCAAATGACAGCGATTCATATCGAGAATCTCAAGAAAGCGAACCTTGTCCGGTGAAACCACTTGGAAAGGGACAGAGCATTGAAACAGGATCTTCGGGTGATCTTGCAGCAGTTGGAAGCGGAGAAAAGCATAGACCGCGATACGCTGCTCGAAGCGATTCGCAGCGCCATCGAAAGCGCGGCCAAGAAAAGCATGACCAAGAACGCCAATATTACGGTGGACCTTGACCCGGAAACCCTGGCTTTTCAAGTCTTTGAAATCCGAACAGTCACCGAAACGGTGACAGAACCGGCCACGGAAATGTCTTTGGAAGAAGCCCTCAAATTGAATCCGGACGTGGTGGTCGGCAATCGCCTGAAAGTGCCAGCCGCCCCCAAGGATTTCGGGCGCATAGCCGCGCAGACGGCCAAGCAGGTCATTATTCAGAAAATAAAGGATGCGGAACGCGACCGCATTTTCGAGGAATTCAAACAACGCGAAGGCGATTTGGTGACCGGAGCGGTTAAGCGGGTCAGCCACGGAAACATCATCGTCTCCGTGGGGCGTGCAGAGGCGATTGTGCCGCACCGCGAGCAGTCACCCCGTGAAAATTTCAAGCCGGGCGATCGCATTCGCGCATATCTACTGGAAGTGGAAAAATCGCAGCGCGGCGCGCAGGTGATTCTTTCCCGTGCTTCCACGGAACTGGTTCGCGCCCTTTTTGAATTGGAGGTGCCGGAGATTTATGACGAAACGGTTGAAATCAAGGCGATTGCCCGCGAAGCGGGCAGCCGTACCAAGGTGGCTGTAAAATCAAATGACCCCAATGTGGATGCCGTAGGCGCATGCGTGGGCATGAAAGGATCGCGCGTGCGCGCGGTCGTGGAGGAATTGTCCGGCGAAAAGATTGATATCGTGCGATGGAGCGATAATCCGGTGGAACTTTGCGCCAATGCATTGAATCCGGCGGATATTCTGGACATTGAAGTGGATTCGGAAAACGGCGTCATCCGCGTACTGGTGCCGCAGGACCAGCTTTCACTGGCCATCGGGAAACGCGGCCAGAACGCGCGACTGGCGTCCAAGTTGATTGGCTGGAGCATTGACATCCGGGGGGATGGCGCACCTGAGCAGCCGATGCCGAATGTCGAATCCGGCGGACAAGACGTGGAAAATCTATCGGCGACCAATATTGTGGACCATGATTTTCCGGAAAGGAACGACGCTGGAGCCGTACCGGACGAAGAAAGCGCGCCCGAATAGCGTCCAGCATGGCAGCGAAGCGAAGGCGCACATAAAGTCCTTTCCTGGAGGAAGTAATAAATGCAGACAATTGCCAGCTTGGTAAAACGCCTCGACATGAGCGCGCAAGAAGCGGTCGAGACGCTAAGAAAGCTGCGCTTCACAATCGAAGGCGTTGATTCATCCATTGATGACGCCCAGGTTGATATGCTCATCGAGATAGACGAAGACCCCGGTGCGCTCGACGCCTATCTTGACAAGATTCTCAGAAAAGAGGAAAAAGAGCGCCAGCGCAACGAACGTCTCCAGCAAGCGGCGAAAAAGGCCGCGGCAAAGCGCAAAGCCGAAGCCGAGAAAGCGGCTGCCGCGAAGAAAAAACCCGCCGCGAAGAAAAAACCCGCCGCGAAGAAAAAACCCGCCGCGAAGAAAAAACCCGCAGCAACCAAGAAGAAAACGACAAAGGCCGCCAAGCCAAAGCCAGAGGAACAGACGATTGATGCCAAGGCGGGGGAACTCGCGGAAGGCGCCGTTGCGGACGCGGAATTGCCCGAAACCCTTGCAGCCCAAGCGTCTCTTGTGGAACTGGAAAAGCCGAAAAAAGCGGCGAAAAAACCAGCCAAAAAAGCGCCGGCGAAGCCAAAAGTTGTGGCTGAAATAATCAAGGAAGAAGCCCCGCCGAAGGAAAAGGCCAGAAAAAAGGCAAAAACAGCCACTGATGCGTCTGCTGCAATCGTAATCGGCTCCGCCCTGGAAAAAGATGAAAAAACTGTCGAGATCGTCCGGGCGGACGGCACCATCGCGGGCGCCGAGGATATTGAACTTACAGAGACGGCGTCGGATTTGGACCTCGACGTTGAAGACCACGAAACAAGCCTTGGCCTTCTGGCCGATGCGGAACGGCGGCAGGAAGAAGAGGAACGCCGCCGCGCAAGGCAGAAAGCGGCGCGCCCGCTGCCCGTTCCGGACCCGGACGTAGTGGCAAAGGTCATTCAGCAGGCGCATGAACGCAGCCGGCTGAAGAGCGCCAAACATGCCCCCGTTCGCGGGGAGACCTTTGACAAAGAAGCGTTGTTCAAAGGCCCCAAAAAGAAAACCGCCAGCGGCAAGACCGCCCGAAAACGACAAAAACGCGCGGAACGCGCCCGATTGATAGAGGATGGGCTTCGCCGCGATGCGGCTGCCGCCGTCCGGGAATTTCAGGCCGGCGGCACATTCAGCATGCCGAAACGAAAGAAACGAAAGCGGACCCGCGAAGAGGCCTCGGAGGGCAGGGAACAGGAATTCAGCAACGTGATCGAAGTGGATGACACGATGACCGTAGAACAATTGGCCGAGGCCATGGGCATGCCCGTCAACGAACTGATTCTGATGCTGATGGATGAGAACATCCTCGCGAACAAGAACCAGCTTTTGGATATTGAAACTATCAGGCGTATGGC
>DSBB01000178.1 GCA_011046175.1 Candidatus Hydrogenedentota bacterium
CACGCTTACGTTCTTTATCGCTGCGTCCTTCACTATTTTCTATTCTGCTCATTATAAGTATGTTACAATTCTGTTTCTTAGGAGAAGGGCGACAGCCCGCCGAAATCCGGGGTTAAGAGATAGATTCAGTCGCAGCGCTCCTTCGCAATGACGCAGACTGATGATTGACGTCTACGCCAGACGGCTAAAATGTTACTAACCCGAATGTTTCGCCGGATTTCTGTTGCGCGTACGAGGTTTGTGTGCATGACTTGGGGCTTGCGCGCTACTGCAGCACGCTGAAGCGTGAACAACGCACCAAGAAAATATTCAAATCTGGGTTGTGGGCAACACCGTCGTTAGTATAAACTTCGCCGGAATGATTATCAATGGAAAAACGCGCCTTTAATCAGCGCCTTGTTGGATGGTTCCGGACTTCGCCGGAATGATTATCAATGGGAAAACGCGCCTGCCCATTTCCGAAGGCCGATGTTGGTTTGTGAGAAAAGCCCGTATTGTTTTATAATACCGCTCTTTAACTTTTCAGCGTCGGAAATGGACAGTTTCAAGTGCAACCCGTCCGAGGTGGAATGAAAAACGAAACCAATATACCCGAAGGGCTTTCTTTTGATGATGTGCTGCTAGTGCCCGCCCGGTCCAAATGGGCGCCGCGCGACGTTGTTCTGACCACGCGTTTGACAAGAACGCTTGCGCTGAACATACCGTTGATAAGCGCCGCCATGGACACGGTAACGGAGTCGCGTCTGGCCATTGCCATTGCGCAGGAGGGCGGCATAGGCGTAATCCACAAGAACCTGACCGCCGAGGAACAGGCTGAAGAAGTGGACCGCGTAAAACGGTCTCAAGCGGGCATTATCACGCACCCGTTTACGTTGACGCCCGACCAGAAACTACGCGACGCGGAGGCGCTTATGGCGCGTTACCATATCTCGGGCGTTCCCATTACGGATCCCAGCGGCAATCTTATGGGCATTTTGACCAACCGCGATCTTCGATTTGAAGAAGATATGGATGTGCCTGTGTCCAGCATCATGACGCCGCGCGAGCGGCTTGTCACTGTTGCGCCGGGAACCACCATGGAGGAGGCCAAACGGCTGCTGCATAAACATCGCGTGGAAAAGCTTCCCATTGTGGACGAGCGGGACAAGCTTGTCGGCCTGCTAACCATCAAGGACATCATGAAAGCCCGCGATTTCCCCGCACGCAGCACGGACGACATGGGGCGGCTGCGCGTGGGCGCTGCGCTTGGCGTTGGTCCCGAGGAGATTGCGCGCGCTGACGCGCTGCTTGCCGCGGGCGCTGACGTGCTGGTCGTGGATTCCGCCCACGGGCACGGCGAATTGGTCATCGAGACGGTAAAACAGATAAAGGGGGCTTTCCCGGAGGCGCAGGTGATTGCTGGGAACGTGGTTACCGCCGACGGCGCGCGCGATCTCATCGAGGCGGGCGCAGACGCCGTCAAGGTTGGGGTGGGCCCCGGCGCGATTTGCACCACCCGCGTTATTGCGGGCGTGGGCGTGCCGCAGCTGACGGCCATCATGAATGTTGCGCCCGTATGTCGCGACGCCGATGTGCCTGTTATTGCCGACGGCGGCATAAAATATTCCGGCGACATTGCCAAGGCAATTGCGGCGGGCGCGTCAACCGTTATGATCGGAAGCCTCTTTGCGGGCACTGAGGAAAGCCCCGGCGAAAAGGTGTTGTATGAAGGCCGCACCTACAAACTGGTGCGCGGCATGGGTTCGATCAAGGCCATGCAGCGGGGCAGCCGAACCCGGTATATGCAGTTCGAGTCCGAGGCGGCGAAGCTGGTTCCTGAGGGCATAGAAGGGCGCGTGCCTTATCGCGGCAACCTTTCGACCTATGTGTTCCAGTTGATGGGCGGCTTGCGCGCGTCAATGGGATATTGCGGCTGCGGCGATATTACGGCCATGCAGCGCAAGGCGAACTTCATCCGTATGACCGCCGCAGGTTTGCGAGAAAGCCACCCGCACGACGTAACCATTATTGAAGACGCGCCCAACTATCAGATTCCGGACAAGTAATCGAGGAAGGAACTTTTCATGCAGGGCATTTGCAATCCCATTATTGTGCTGGATTTCGGAGCGCAGTACGGCAAACTGATTGCGCGCCGCGTGCGCGAGCTGCGCGCATACAGTGTTATTGCGCCCTACAATGCGTCCGCAAAACAGTTGCGGGAGATGTCGCCCGCCGGCATTATTATGAGCGGCGGCCCTGCCAGCGTTCATCAGGAAGGATCGCCAAAACCGGACCCGCAGGTGTTCAACCTTGGCGTCCCCGTGCTGGGAATCTGCTATGGAACGCAACTTTTCGCCCACATTCTGCGCGGCAAGGTGTCCCGGGCGGAACGCCGCGAGTATGGCATTGCCCGCTTCGAGCATGATCAAAACACGGACTTGCTTAAAGGCTTGGGCTCGCCCACGCAGGTATGGATGAGCCACGGCGATCATATCGAGGAGTTGCCGGAAGGATTCACCGCCATAGGGCGCACGGAAAATTGCCCGTATGCCGCCATCGCAAACGCCAAACGCAATCTTTATGGCGTCCAATTTCATCCGGAAGTGGTGCATACGCCGGAAGGCATGAAAATTTTTCAGAATTTTGTGCACGGCATTTGCGGATGCGATGAATCATGGGATATGGAATCGTTCAGCGAGAAATCGGTGGCGGAAATACGGGAACAAGTGGGGAACCGCAAGGTGCTGTGCGCATTAAGCGGCGGGGTGGATTCAAGTGTGACTGCGGCGTTGATTCACCGCGCCGTGGGCGACCAGCTTACCTGCGTCTTTGTAAACAACGGACTGCTGCGCAAGGGCGAGCCTGAAATGGTGCGTCACGTGTTCCGTGATAATTTTCACATCAATCTGGTGTATGTGGACGCGGAGAAACGTTTTCTTGACGCGCTGGCGGACATTGCCGATCCTGAACAAAAACGCAAGACCATAGGCAGCCTGTTTATTGACGTCTTCGAGGAGGAAGCCCACAATCTGGGACATCTTGATTTCCTCGCACAGGGAACATTGTACCCCGATGTCATCGAAAGCGTCTCCGCCACCGGCGGCCCTTCCGTCACCATCAAGAGCCATCACAATGTGGGCGGTTTGCCCGAAAAGATGAACATGCAGTTGCTCGAGCCCCTGCGCGAACTCTTCAAGGATGAAGTGCGCGCGTTGGGACGCGAGCTCGGCCTGCCCGAAGAAATCGTGACGCGCCATCCTTTCCCGGGACCGGGGCTTGGCGTGCGATGTGTCGGTAAAATCACCCGGGAACGTCTTGATACGCTTCGCGAGGCCGACGCCATATTTATCGAAGAAATCCGCAAAGCGGCCTTGTACGATGACATCTGGCAGGCATTGGCGTGCCTGTTGCCGGTAAAAAGCGTGGGGGTGCAGGGCGATGAGCGTTCTTACGAAGAAGTATGCAGTCTGCGCGCCGTAACGTCCACTGACGCCATGACCGCGGACTGGTACCGCTTCCCGCCCGAGTTATTGCAACGCGTGTCCAATCGCATTTGCAACGAAGTTGCTCATATCAACCGCGTGTTGTACGACATCACCTCAAAGCCGCCGGGAACCATAGAATGGGAATGAGGATAATCGCCCGGTTGGCGCGGCCGCTTATGTTTTCCAAAGGAAGCATGGCCGTCTCTGTTTCGGGGATAATTCTTGAGCGATACGGTTTCTGATACCTGTTGAAAAAGTTAGCCGTCAGGAGTATAATCATTGTGATGACAGGTTCGTTTGACGCGTGAACAATGACAGGAGACAATGAGCATGGATACGCAGAAGCCGACAAACAAAGGAACACGCAGGGATTTTCTCAAAACCACCGGCGCCCTGGGCGCGGGACTTTATGTGAGCGGACTGACAGGCGGCGCTTCACGCGCAGCCGCGCAGACCGAAACCTTGGCGCTGAACGGCGGCCCGAAGGCCGTTACCCACGTTGCGACGGCGGCGACCAAATGGCCGTTGTACGGGGCGGAAGAGATTGACCTTGTCACGCAATTGCTTCAAGACCCGAACTACGGGCCGGTGGCTGAATTTGAAGAGGCATGGCAGCAATACCACGGCTGCAATTACGTGAAGGCCCATTGCAACGGCACAAGCGCATTGACGTCAATGATGTTCGCAATGGAGCTGCCGCCCGGCAGCGAAGTGCTTGTGCCGGATTACAGCACCTGGTTCCCGGTGGTGCCCATGCGTTTCTTCGATCTGGTCCCCGTGTTTGTGGATGTGAACCCCCGCACCATGAACATTGACGTGGAGGATTGCAAACGGCGTCTGACCAACAAGACCCGGGCCATTATGCCGGTGCATTGGTACGGGCTGCCCTGCGATATGGATGACATCTGCGCTTTTGCGGCGGAACACGGCCTTGATGTCGTGGAAGACGCCAGCCACGCCCACGGCGCGCGCGTAAAGGACACCATCATCGGCAATTGGGGACGCATGGCCGGGTTCAGCTTCCAGGCGACGAAGCCGCTGCCCGCCATTGAAGGCGGCGTGGGAATGTACAAGGACCGGGGAGATTTCGAGCGTGCCGTAACCTACGGCAACTATGATTTGCCCAGAACCTTCCCCGAAGACAGTCCGTATCGCAAGTACCAGGGCACGGCGTTCGGCTCGAAACTGCGCATTCATCCCATCTCCGCGATTCTGGCGCGTATACAATTGCGTGATCTGGACAAACGCAATCATGCTTGCGCGGCGCAGGTAAGCAGGTTGAACGACCGCATCACAGGGCTGCCCGGTTTGACTGCGCCTTATGTCCGGCAGGATATTCAGCGCGTTTATTATTCAAAGAACCTGTTGTTTATAGATGAAGCCAAAGCCGGATTCTCCCGTGAAAAAGCGGTGCAGGCCCTTCGCGCGGAAGGGGTCGAGGCGAGTGTGTATACATGGACCCTGTTGCACACCTACCCCATCTTCAGCGAAGAGAAATGGTGGCGGCACATGCCCGTATTGCCGGAATCCGTGCCGGGTTGCAATGAAGCCAATAAAAAGGCCATACAGCTGCCTTTGTGGACTTCGGAACAACCCGAACTGGTGGAACAGTA
>DSBB01000239.1 GCA_011046175.1 Candidatus Hydrogenedentota bacterium
ACGATGGAAAGCGACATGCATCTGCCGCCGCCTTATGAGTTTCACGCGGATACGACTCATCTCGTGCAATTGCTGCGACAAGGGCACTATGGCGTAGCCCTGTGCGATGAATCATGGGACAGGCTCATTACCTGGATTGATCTTGGCGCGCCCGCCCACGGCACGTGGCACGAGATTGTTGGCGAAGAGAAGGTATTGCATCAGCGGGACAGACGGCGCGCCATGGCGGCGCTTTACGCCCCCGGCACCGACGAAGACCCGGAGGCAATAATCGCCGGTGATTGGAGCGTGAAGCTGGATATGATCGGACAGATCAGGCCGATCAAACAGATCAAACGGGAAGTGTATCCCGTTAATCCTCCAATGACGTTGCCGCTGCCTGAACGGCGGATTGATTTGGGCAAAGGCGTTGCGTTGGAGTTGGCGCTGATCCCTGCGGGCAACTTTATCATGGGCGACGCCGACGGTCTGCCTGACGAACAGCCGGTTCACGAGCGGCGCATTACAGCACCGTTCTGGATGGGCAAGTTCGAGATAACCAACGCCCAGTACGCCCTTTTTGATCCCGACCATGACAGCCGTCTCGAACATGGGGATTTCCTCCAGTTCAGCGTTGAAGAACGCGGCTATCCACTGAACCTTCCGGAGCAACCGGTGGCGCGGGTGCGCTGGGAAGACGCCGTGTCGTTTTGTGATTGGCTGTCCGCACTGACCGGAGAAGCGTTTTCACTACCCACCGAAGCGCAGTGGGAATACGCCTGCCGTGCGGGCACGGACACTCCCCTTTGGTTTGGCGATTCGGCGACGGATTTTTCCGCTGTCGCGAATCTGGCGGACTATTCGTTGTGGCATGTGGACACGTTTCCACCGTGGAACCTGCCTTCCGGCGCCATTGCGCCGTGGCGGCCCGCCGCAATGGATGTCAATGACGGATATCGCGTATCGGCGGCTGTGGGCAGTTATGGGCCAAATCCGTGGGGGCTTCACGACATGCACGGCAATGTGGCGGAGTGGACGGCGTGCGACTATCGTGCATATTCCCGTCAAACCGGTCAAAGCGGCGCATCCGCCCGCAAGGTGGTTCGCGGCGGTTCGTGGTACGATACGCCGAGACGCGCGCGCAGCGCCGCCAGACGCGCCTATCATCCCTGGCAACCCGTGTATGATGTGGGGTTCCGCGTGGTGGCGTCCGCGCAAAACGCCTTGGAAACGAAATGATTCAAGAGAAGGAGCCCGCTTCGGTTTATGTCGCGTGAGTCCAATAAACATCCTGCTGTGATTGCCCATCGCGGCGCAAGCGCCGTCGCGCCGGAAAACACGCTGGCGGCTTTCAGGAGAGCCATTGATATGGGCGCGGACTGGCTCGAACTGGATTGCCGACTGACCCGCGACGGGAAACTGGCGGTGATTCACGACCCCGACATCAGTCGGATGTCCGCGAGGAACACGCCCATTGTGCAAATGCGCATGCGGGATTTGCGTCTTCTGGACGCAGGCAGCTGGTTTGCGCCGGCATTCTCCGATGAGCGTGTTTCCACGCTTGAGGATGTGTTGCTGCTGGCGGGCTCCCAAATTGGAGTGTATATCGAGATAAAAAGCGCGGTGGATGAAACGCCGCGCATTCCGGACATGTTGGAAGTGGTGGAACACAAAAAAAATCTGACGCAAAAGGACTGGAGCATGCTGATGGAGGCGGCGTACCGGTTGAGCGCGGACAGCGTGGTTACGGCGCGCGTGGTTATTAACGCCATTCGGGCCTGCGGCGGCGCGTGTCAGATAGTGTCGCAGGCGTTTTCGCCCATTATCGCGACTGTGTTTCGGCGGGAAGCGCCGTCGTTGCGTTTCGAGTTCCTGGGCATGGACTTGCCGGACCCGCCGAATATCTGGCGGCATTATGTTGAGTATGGCAGACGCATCGGTGTTCACGGGTTTAATATCAACAAAGAGTCCATGACCGAAGAACGGGTGCGGCAGTTCCACGACATGGGCGCAACCTGCGCCGTATGGGTGGTGGACGAGCCGGAACATATCGAAGCATGTGTCCGATGCAACGTGGACGCCATTATTACCAACAAACCCGACCTGTGCCGTGAAGTACTGAACCGCATAAAACCTTAAGGAGATATTGCTCTTGCGTCATCAGTTTGGCATGCTTGACTGGTCTGTTGTCATCGTCTATATGTTCGTGGTGCTGCTCATTGGCGCGGTGGTATCGCGCAAGCAGACGGACACGCGCTATTTCTTTCTGGCTGGGCGCACCATGCCCGCATGGGCGGTGTCGTTGTCCGTATTGGCGACGGCGTTGAGCGCGGCCACCTTCATCGGCGCGCCGCAAATGGCGTTCGACGGCGACCTCACCTATCTCATCACCAATATCGGCAGCGTCATTGCCGCCTTCATCATCGCCTTTCTGTTTGTTCCGCCTATCTACCGCGCGGGTACGGTTACGATTTACGGCTATCTGGGACAGCGTTACGGCACGGGGGCGCGAAGCGCGGCGGGCGTGATGTTTTTGCTTGGGCGACTATTGTCATCCGGCGCGCGCCTGTTCATGGCGGGCATTGGCTTCTCGCTGATGCTTTATGGTGAGACGGGCACGAACGAACTCATATTCGCCGTGGTGCTGCTCGGTATCATCGGCACGGCATACACCATTTTCGGCGGCATCCGCGCGGTTATCTGGACGGACGCCCTCCAAATTACCGTCATGGTTATCGCCGCGCTGTGTTCCGTGTGGTTGCTGCTTCGCGCGATACCCGTTTCGACAACAGAAATTTTGACCGCGTTGCAGGACGCGGACGGCGTCAACAAGCTCCGGCTGGTGAATACGGAATTTTCTCTCGGAAACGCTTACACCCTGTGGGCGGGGGTGTTTGCCATGATTGTGGTGGGCGTGTCCACCCATGGCGTGGATCAGGACATGGCGCAACGGGTGATGACGGCGCGCTCGCCGTGGCAGGGCGGCTGGGCGCTCATCAGTTCGATTGTCGTCGGCATACCCGTGATACTGATTTTCATGGTCATCGGTCTGTTGCTCTATGTCTTCTATCAGCGCCCCGACATCATGGGCGCCGCCGTGCCGCAGGATGTCATCGAAGACACGCGGCGGGTGTTCCCCCAGTTTGTTCTGTATCACATGCCCGCAGGGCTGCGCGGGTTGACCATGGCCGGATTGATCGCCGCCGCCATGAGCACTTTTGACTCCGCCATCAACGCCATGGCGAGCTGTCTGGTGGCAGACGTGTACGCGCCGTGGCGCGCATGGCGCGGGCGAACGACAGACGACGCATCCATGCCGAACCTGACAGGCTCACGGCTTGCGGTCGGCATTATGGGCGCGCTGCTCACCGTCTTCGCCATTGCCGCCATTTATATGCAGGAACGGGGCGGCGACCTGCTCATCAACTTCGCGCTGGGCGTCATGGCGTTTGCCCTTGCGCCGCTGTTGGGCGTATTCTGTGCGGCATTGTTTACAAAACGCGGCAACACCGGCTCTGTATTTGTGGCGTTTGCCGTAGGCATTGCGGCGGTTCTTCTCTTGCAACCGTACATGCTGCCGAAATGGCTGGATGTGGCCATCGCGTGGCCGTGGTGGTGGGTGATTGTCAGCCCTCTGTGCTTCGGCGTATGCGTGCTTGGCACACCCAAAAACAACGCAACCCAACCGGAAGGCTGTGAGACATGACGGAAAACATGTTTACTGATGGCGCATCCGCAGCGCCGCCGCCGAAACAGGAACAGCCGCTGGCGCGGCGTGTCGCGCCGCGCACGCTGAACGAAATCATCGGACAGGAGCATATCCTCGGTCCGGGCAAGATACTGCGCCGCGCCATCGAAGCGGATCGCATCACGTCCCTTATCCTGTACGGACCGCCGGGCTGCGGCAAGACGGCGTTGGCGCGGGTCATTGCCATGCACACCCGCGCCGGATTCGAGCCGCTCAACGCCGTGCTGTCCGGTGTAAATGATATTAGAACCGTCATTAAAAAGGCGGACGAGCGGTTCGCCGCCAGCCAGCGTCCCACCATCGTGTTTGTGGATGAAATACACCGGTTCAACCGTTCCCAGCAGGACGCATTGCTACCGCATGTGGAAAACGGCAGAATCGTCATGATCGGCGCGACCACGGAGAATCCTTATTTTTCAGTGGTGGCGCCGTTGTTGTCCCGGTCGCAGATATTCGATCTGAAGCCATTGGACGACGAGCATGTCATTGAACTGTTGCGACGCGCTCTTGTTCATCCCAAGCGCGGCTTCGACGATGTTACGATTACGGTGGACGACGACGCGCTCGCGCATATTGCCCGTTTTGCCGAGGGGGATGTGCGCCGCGCCATGAACGCGCTGGAGATGGCGGTGTTAACCACGCCCACAGAGAGCAACACCATCCGCATTACCCGGGAGATTGCGGCGGAGTCCATCCAGAAAAAGATACTCCATTACGACGGCGCGGGCGACGCGCATTTCGACGCGGCGTCTGCGTTCATCAAAAGCATGCGCGGCAGCAATCCCGACGCCGCGTTGTATTGGATGGCGCGGATGATAGATGCGGGCGAACCGCCCCGCTTTATTGCGCGTCGGATATGCATCGCAGCGTCGGAAGAGGTCGGCAATGCCGATCCCCTGGCGCTGGTGGTGGCGAACGCCGCGTTTCAGGCGTCCGAGTTCGTGGGGTTTCCCGAAGCGCGGATTATTCTTGCTCAGGCCGCCATCCACGTCGCTTGCGCGCCCAAGAGCAACGCCTCGTACCTTGCCATAGACGCGGCACTGGCGAAGGTGCGCGAAGAGAAAAGCGCGCCCGTGCCGAAACACCTGCAGGACGCATCCTATCCAGGCGCAAAGGAACTGCGACGTGGCACGGACTACCGGTACGCTCATGACTACGAAGACGGCTATGTAACCCAAGATTACGGCGTCCCGCGCGGCGCGTTCTATCATCCCAACGACCGGGGTAAGGAATCGGAAATCAAGGCGCGTCTTGAACAACTCGATGAGCGCGACAAGACCGATAAAGCCTGAAAGTCTTCAGGACGCCGTGCTACAATACACCTTGTA
>DSBB01000361.1 GCA_011046175.1 Candidatus Hydrogenedentota bacterium
ATAATAGACTCGACAGGCTGATCCGGTGTCGAGGCGCGCAAGCCCTCCATGATCGCCGCCGAAACTATCTCCCGTTCATCTCGCAATCTCGCAATGCGTTTCTTCAAAAGGTCGAGTTGTCGCAGCACTTTCGCACGGTCTATCCGATAATAATCCGGAACTTTGGCCGCCTCCTGTTCCCGAGCCTCTTGCGTACGTTGCAGGTCCACCGACTCGAAGTAAAACATCGCCCTTATCTCGCGATTTGACACAGGGCTGTCCATATCGGCCTGAAAAAGAATGTCCCGAGTCGGCTCCCGCGTCAATGCGGCAACACAGATAAGAAAGGCGAGAAGTATGCCAAGCCACTGCAACATCCGCATGCGTCCCGTCTTCGACGAGAGCGCGCCCGCAGTGCCGTTGCCGGCGCCGCCTCTTTTTTCGGATGCTATCGTACCGTTGTTGTTTTTCATTACCTTGAAAACTTACATGTCGCCTTCTGGTAAATCAGCCCGTTTTCGATAATGCCTTGGCCTGTTCAGGATGATGTATCCCCGGGCGGACCTGTGGTGTCCCACGAATGGTTCGTGCCGCTTCTGCCCTGTTCGGTCGGCTGCCTATGACCGAGATCAACAGCTCTGCCCGCCGTTTCGTAAGCGTTGATCACCTGTTGCACCAATGGATTTCGCACTACGTCCCGATTCGTAAGATGCACCGCGCCAATGCCCTTGATGTTGTGCAAAACACGGCGCGCGTCCACCAAGCCTGAACGTGTATTGGGCGGCAAGTCAACCTGAGTGATATCACCTGTTATTACCGCCTTTGAATTCTGGCCCAACCGCGTTAAAAACATTAACATCTGGTCTACCGTCGTGTTTTGCGCCTCGTCAAGGATTACAAAAGCGTTATCAAGGGTGCGTCCCCGCATAAACGCCAGCGGCGCGACCTCGATGCATTCTTGATCAATCAGCCGACGGACGCGTTCCATATCCACCATCGAATACAACGCGTCATACAAGGGGCGCAAATAGGGATTGACCTTCTGCGCCAAGTCGCCCGGCAGAAAACCCAGCCGTTCCCCCGCTTCCACCGCGGGGCGCGTGAGCACAAGACGTTTGACCTGACGGTTTAGCAGCGCCGACACCGCCACCGCCATGGCAAGATAGGTCTTCCCGGTTCCCGCCGGACCAATGACCAATGTAATGTCATGGTTGTTAATCGCGTCCAGATACTCTTTTTGCCCCTGGGTGCGGGGGCGTATGTTGATGTCGGCACGAATAGCCGCAGGTTTATCAGACCATAGCGCGCTTCTATCGGTATTTTCTGAGGTTCGCAATGTGGAAAGCGCGTATTCAAAGTCAGACAGGGAGGGCGTATAGCCCCGGCGAACCGCTGTCAACATGTCTGAAAGCATCGCGCTGACCGCATTCGCAGGTTCTTCTTCGCCGATTACGACCACCTTGGCGCCTCGGTCAACAATGCGCACAGGCGACCGTGACTGGATGTATTTGCGAATCTCACCGTTGTAGCCAAGGAGCTTCAGTGATTCTTCCTGGCTGTCCAGTTCAATTTCACAGTTCAGAACCGTTTTAACACCCTTTCGGTAATGCCCATGTCCGGAACGACAGACGCTTTGCCCGCGGTTCCCGTTAAGATTGGGAGTATTGTAAATGAAACCAAAAAAAAGCGCAACATTCCATTCCGACAGCGTTATAAATAAATATTATCTCATATCATTGCGTTAATCTGACGATTTCAGGGGTGTATGGTGGTTTAAGTATGCCACGGTCCGTGATAAACGCTGTGATCAATTCTGAGGGAGTGATGTCAAATGCCGGATTATAGATGTTTACATGGTCAGGAGCGGTTTTGTGCCCTCCCCAGCAGGCAACCTCGTCCCTGTCGCGTTGCTCGATGGGTATGTCGTCCCCCGTGCGAGTCTGCACGTCAAAGGTGCTCGACGGCGCAGCCACGTAAAAGGGGATATTATGCATCTTTGCCGATACGGCGACGCCGTAGGTGCCGATTTTGTTAGCGGCGTCGCCGTTCGCTGCGATGCGGTCCGCGCCGACAATTACCAGTTGCACGCGCCCCTCGCGCATGACCTGCGCAGCCATGTTGTCACATAAAAGCGTAACGTCAATGCCCGCCTGTGTGAGTTCCCATGCCGTCAGTCGGGCCCCCTGTAAAAGTGGCCGGGTCTCATCGGCAAAGACATGGAAAGTGCGCCCCTGCTCGTGGGCGATGTACATGGGCGCAAGCGCCGTTCCATAGCCCGAGGTGGCAAGTCCGCCCGCGTTACAGTGGGTCAGCACGCTGCTGCCCTCCCCGATAAGCGGCGCGCCGTATTCGCCGATGGCGCGGCACATGGCCAGGTCTTCTTCACAGATGCGGTTGGCCTCGGCTTCGAGGGCGTCCAGAAGCGCCTCGCGAGACATATTGTCGGCACTGCCGTCCATTACCTTCTTCATTCGATCCAGAGCATAAAAAAGATTTACCGCCGTGGGACGGGAACCGGCCAGATAGGTGATGACATCCGCAAGATGGCGCTTCAGGCTCGCCGTGTCGGCGGCGTCAGCGCGCAAGGCCGCCACCACCACGCCGTAGGCGGCGCATACGCCGATGGCGGGCGCGCCCCGAACGCGCAACACCTTGATGGCCTCCCAGACGTCCTCCTCTGTTTCCAGTTCGATAAATTTTACGTCGTTGGGCAGCAGCGTCTGGTCAATGATGATGAGTTTGCGCTCTTTCCATGCAATGGTAGCCGTGGGAATCATTTCAAGTCTCCGTGCATTCAAAGGGATATGGCGCGTATACTACCATAAATACAGACCTGTTCAAAGTCTCTTGGTGAAATGCAGGCCGTGCGACGTTCGCAGGCATGCGCATGAATGCGCCGCTCGTTTCTTTGGATGATGAAAACAGTCCGGGGGCGGACCCGGCTTGGAGAGAACACATGATGAATCCCTTTGTTCGACAATCCCTTGCGCAACGCTGCGCCGTGTTATGTTTGTCGGTTATGACACTGCTGGCGTCCGGCGTCGCGGCGGCGACGCAATCGCCCGTGGCATCGGTGATGGACGAACTGGTGGCTACTCTGTGTGAGGGACGCAGTTTTGAGGAGGTGTCCGCGCTGGACAACACCGCCATCATGGCGGTACTCACGCCCGAACAGCGGCGCGTGCTCTCCACGGAATACTGGGCGTTTGACGTCAACGTGCCGGTTATTGTGTCCGTCGTGCGTGATACCGCGCAGGAAACACCGCCCTTCTGGCTGGAGGAGCGCGACTTTGAAAAAACCGGCCTGACCGTGTGCAACGAGAACTACACCTATGAAGTCTGGCAAAAGCAGTTCCCCGCCGGACGGGTCGGGCTGGGTATCAACGGCTTCGACCGGCATCGCCCCCATTATTTTGTGGGCGTGGGGCCGCAGAACACAGCCGATACGGTTGCCATAAGCAATGCCGTGCCCGCGCCACAGGAGGTGTATCCCTTCGCCAAAGGTTCGAGCATCTATCATGACTGGCCGGACCTGGTAATCACTGAAATGCCGGAATCCCTCAAAGGGCATCTCTTGTTACCGACCATTCGCGGACGCGCGCGGGAAGCCCAGTTGATCGGCGCGTTCCGCCAAACAGCGCACCCGTCCTCCGAAACACCGGATATGGTGACGCTCACCTGGAGCGACAATCCGCAAACCACCCAGACCATCCAATGGCGCGTATCCCTGGCCAATGACAATCCCCATGCAGTCTATTACAGACGGAAAGGCACGGAAATATGGGCAGCCGCTGCGTCGGAGTCCAACGTGCTTGACGACCGAAACATTATCAATGACCGAAGTGTGCGCTGGCACAGGGCAACGCTTTGTGATTTGCAACCGGACACCGACTATGAGTATGCGATTGCGGCAACAGGTGAAAGTCCGACGGCAGCGGTTGGTGAATTTCGCACCGCCCCCGCACATGATGGCGCGCCCTTCACATTCCTGTGGATGAGCGACACCCATAACAATCCCGCCGGCATTCCGTTGTTGGAAAAGGCGTGGGAACTGCATCCGGACGCGGCGTTCCTGACCATCTCCGGCGATCTTGTCGGCACCGGTCAGCAGCGGGACGACTGGGACACCTTGTTCGCCAACTACAAGAAATTCCTGCGGCACAGACCGATTGTGCCGTCCATCGGCAACCACGACGCCATTGACGGGTTGGGCTCGGAATTGTATCGCACCTTGCTCCATCTGCCCGACAACGGGCCGGAAGGCTTCCAGCGCGGCCAGTCCTACAGCCTGCGCTATGGCAACCTGCTGCTGGTTTCGCTGGACGTGACGGCGGATGTGGCGGCGCAACGTCCGTGGCTGGAGGCAACCCTGCGCGACACGGACGCGCAGTGGAAGGTGGCGGTGCTGCATTTCCCGCCCTATGCGCTACGTGAGGACTACCCCGACATTCAACAGGAATGGTGCTCCCTGTTTGATGCGTATCATGTTGACTTGGCGCTCGCCGGGCATGTCCATTACTACCTGCGCACGTTCCCGCTGCGGGACGGCGAAATAATGGACAACCCTGAAGACGGAACCATCTATCTGCTCTCGGTGGCGGTGCCGGGCAGGGAACGCCCCCCGATCAAACCGCGCTATGCCGAGGTGGTTGATTTAAGCGGCATACCCACCTGCACCGCCTTTATCGTGGAGGACAACCGTCTGGTCATGCGCGCATACGACGCCGACGGCAATGTCCGAGACACATTCACCATTGAAAAACAGGGGCGATAACCATGTTTGAAAACGCTGCTGGCGCGCTGTGCAGCGCCAATCCCCGTCTTGACATGAAAGGCATTATCACTGTGTTGAACACGCCCTTTGCCGCGTCCGGCCAAATAGACCATGACGCCTACGCGCAGCACATCGAATATGCGCTGGCGGCGGGCGTCAACGGATTCCTCGCCCCCGCCATGGCGGGCGAAGCCGGCAAACTGACAAGGGAAGAACGGATTGAACTGATACGGACACTGCTGGCGGTGGTGCGCGGGCGTGTGCCCGTCATCGGTTGCGCCACCCGGCACCCCGTC
>DSBB01000233.1 GCA_011046175.1 Candidatus Hydrogenedentota bacterium
ATCGGGTATGTTGTTCACGCTTCAGCGTACGGATATGGCACGCAAACCCTGAGTCATACACGCAACCCCGCACGCTGAAGCGTGAACAACATACGAAGAGAATAGTCAAATTTGGGTTGCGGGCAACGCCCGCGTTAGACGCATAGGTTAAAATGGAACCTTTCCCGAACGACATAGTCGAGACCCGGCACATGACGCTGGCGCATCCGCCGGACGAAATCACTCTGGACAGCGGCGTGAAACTCGGACCCATACAGGTCGCTTATGAGACGTACGGCCAGTTGAACGAGGCGCGCGCGAACGCCGTGCTGGTGTGCCATGCCCTGTCAGGTGACGCGCATGTTGCCGGGCGCCATTCGCCGGACGACGCCAAGCCTGGCTGGTGGGATAACATGGTTGGGCCGGGCAAGGGCATTGACACTGACAAGTATTTCGTCATTTGTTCGAACATCCTGGGGGGATGCAAGGGAACCACCGGCCCCGGCAGCATCAATCCCGCCACCGGACGCTGTTACGGACTCGATTTCCCCGTCATCACAGTGGGCGACATGGTAAAGGTGCAATATGCGCTTATGCAGCATCTCGGCATTGAAAAACTGCTGTGCGTCATAGGCGGTTCCCTGGGCGGCATGCAGGCGCTTGAATGGGCGGTGCGCTATCCCGACGCCGTGGAGTCCGTTGTGCTGCTCGCCACAAGCCATTCCAACGGCGCGCAGCAGATCGCTTTTGACGCCGTCGGCAGAAACGCCATCTGGGCGGACCCGGGATTTCAGCAGGGCAACTACGAACAGGAGGCGGGGCCGCGCAAGGGACTTGCCATTGCGCGGATGCTTGCCCATATCACCTATCTCTCCGATCGGTCCATGCATCGCAAGTTCGGGCGCACGTTGCGTGATTCGGAAACGCTGGGTTACCGGTTTGGCAGCGAGTTCAGCGTGGAAACATATCTGGATTACCAGGGTGAACGTTTCGTCAATCGGTTTGACGCGAACACATACCTATACGTGACCAAGGCCATGGATTATTTTGACATTGCCGCCGGCTTCGACTCGCTCGACGCGTCACTGGCGCGTGTCAAGGCGAAAACGTTGGTGGTGTCTTTTACGTCCGACTGGCTGTTTCCACCCTATATGTCGCAGGAAATCGTGTACTCACTTGCTCGCAACGGGAAAACGGTCAGCTACTGTAACGTGAAGAGCGATGCAGGGCACGACGCTTTTCTGCTTGAAGTTGACGAGCTGTCCAGGCTTGTCTCCGGTTTCCTCATTCACACGCTGCACCCTGAACGTGTTTGTGAGAATTGTCCGCCCAAACAGTGCGAAGGGCGCGACGCGCCCTCGCCGGAAAGCGTCATGTCCCGACCGCGGCGCGTGGATTACGACATGATAGTAAATCTCGTGGATGAGGACTGTCGCGTCTTGGACATTGGATGTAGCGAGGGCGAATTATTATGCAGACTTCAGCGCAACAAAAACGTTACCGGGATGGGGATGGAAGTGGATCAGGAGTTGATAACCCGCTGCATCGCGTGCGGCATACCCGCCATCCACGGCGATATTGACAAAGGATTGTCGCAGTTGCCGGACAACTCATTCGACTACGTGCTGTTGAGCATGACACTGCAGGTAATTAAAAAACCGGACCTTGCCCTAAGGGAAATGCTGCGCGTCGGCAGGAAATGCATTGTGTCCTTCCCAAACTTCGGGCACTGGAAGGTGCGCTCGACGCTCATCTTCAAAGGACGCGCGCCGGTTACCGCGCATCTGCCTTATTCATGGTACGAAACACCCAACCGCCATGTGCTCACTGTCAGGGACTTTCACGTCTTCTGCCGCGAACTGGGCATCCATATCGAAAGGGAAATTTTCCTTCATCGAATCGGTGAAGTGAGACTTTTGCCCAATCTGCGGGCGGAAGAGGCGCTGTATGTATTGACTATGCCGGGCAACGGCGCGCGCTAATCGTTATTTTCAAGCCGGTTGCCCGTGATATGATCCTCATTGACGCAAGGCGCGCACATGGGCGTGTTTTCTTTCTTTGTGCCTTGCGAATACGGAATAAATTATGGCATCTCAATCTCCGGGAAAGGCGCTGTTGAGCGCGCAGGACGTGTCCAAACACTTCGGCGCTCAGGCGGTGCTGGCAGGCGTTTCCCTGACCATACATGAAAATGACCGCATCGGGCTTATCGGGCGCAACGGTTCCGGCAAGTCCACGTTGCTCCGCATTCTTGCGGGCAGCATGAAACCTGACGCCGGATTTACCACCCGCGCGCAGGGATTGCGTGTGGCGTTGCTGGACCAGCACTGCACGCTACGCTTGGAACAAACGGTGGCCGTCGCGTTGGAAGCGGCCACGGCGACGCAACGCGATTTGGTGCGGCAATGGCGCGACCTGCATGACCGGTTGGCGGGCGCGCACGGCGATTGCCGGGAAACTGAGGAACTTCGCGGGGAGTGTGAAACGTTGCAGCATCGCATTGACGCGCTTCACGCATGGAATCTTGATGTGGAAATCAAGCGGATTGCGGACGCGCTGCGCTTGCCGCTCCTGCGCCAGACACTGAATACGCTGTCCGGCGGTGAATTGCGGCGTGTTGATCTGGCGGCAAAATTACTCGAGCATCCTGATGTCCTGTTGCTGGACGAACCCACGAACCATATTGATACCGACAGTGTCGCATGGATAGAGCGCTTTCTGGAAACCTATGAGGGCGCCTGTATCCTGGTGACGCACGACCGCTATTTCCTTGACCGGGTTACAAACCGCATTGTCGAATTGAGCAACAGCGCTGTGTACAGTTATCCCGGCAATTACGAGCGTTTTCTGGAATACAAGGCAAACCTGGAAGAGGTGCAGGCGCGCACCGAGGCAAACCGCCAGGCGCTCATAAAACGGGAACTCGCGTGGTACCGGCGCATGCCCAAAGCGCGGGGCACCAAGGCAAAAGCGCGTATTGACCGACTGCGCGAAACAATGGAACTGGGGCCGCCCCCGCCGGACAAACGGTTTGCCTTCGCCATTCCCGAACCGGAGCGCCTCGGCAAGGACATCCTCGAGGCGCGGCTGCTTACCCACGGCTATGAAGGCCGCGTCCTGTTCAAGCATTTTTCGCTCCTGATGCAAAAAGGCATGCGCGTCGGAATCGTCGGCCCGAACGGGTGCGGCAAATCCACGTTGCTCCGTGTGCTCATGGGCAGGGAGGCACCTCAAGCAGGCGAAGTCCTCATCGGCCAGTCCACGCGCTTCCTTTACGTTGATCAAACCCTTGCCGATATGGATCCGGAACTGACGGTGCTTGATTTCGTGTCCGAAGGCCGCCGTCATGTGGATGTCGGCAAACAGCGCATCCACGTCCCTTCTTACCTTGAATCGTTCCTATTCGACAAAAGCTGTGTCGAAATGCCGGTGGGACGTCTTTCCGGCGGAGAACGACGACGGGTGGACCTCGCGAAAAAACTGTTGCGCGGCGGCAATTTCCTGGTGTTGGACGAACCCACCAACGACCTTGATTTATATACACTGCGCGTCCTCGAAGAAACCGTGGAATGCTTTGGCGGCTGCGCGCTGATCGTCAGCCACGACCGCTATCTCCTGAACCGGCTGTGTACGCACATGCTTGTATTCGAAGCGGACGGAAACGTCGTTCAGATTGCCGGAAATTTCAATGACTACATGCTCTATTGCGACCGAAAACGGACAAGCGAAAAACAGGCTCGTCAGGCGGCACAACGCCGCAAGCCGGCGGGCGCGCCAACGCCGCCAAAACCGCGTCCCGGCCTGTCTTATCATGAGAAGCGGGAACTGGAAACGATGGAGGATGTCATTCGCGCCGCCGAAATGCAACTCAACGCAATACAAGAACAGGTCAGCGCCCCTGACTTTTATGAGCAACCCTACACCCACACGCAGGCCGTGTTGCAGGCGCTGGAAGCGGCGAGAGCGGAAGTGGAAGGTTTGTACGAGCGCTGGCAGTATTTGGAGGGGAAGAGGAGTTAGGGTAGAGGTCAGGGGGCAGGAAATAGGAAGCGCAGGATAACCCCCGGAACTGAAGCATCGGACACGTCCAAGTCGGCGGGCAGGCAAAGCGCCTGATATGGCGTAAGCGCGTGGGTTTTGCGGCCTTACAACGTGTCTTGCTAAAAAGACATGAAATCAGTTGTTCCGTCAGTTATACTATGGGGGCGTGGCGCAAGCGGCGCCTTTCGGCAACAAACGGTTTTCAAGCGACCAAGGAGAGTAGTGGAATGTCAAAAAAACACGATAACATCAAACGCAGGGATTTTTTGAAGCGCACGGCGGGTATTGCCGCGGGCGCGGCGGCGTTCCCTTATATCGTCCCTTCTTCCGCGTTGGGCCTGGCGGGGACGGTGTCGCCCGGCAATCGCATTACAGTGGGTTGCATTGGGCTTGGCGGAATGGGAAGCGGCAACATGAGCGGTTTTCTTGATCGCGCCGACGCCCAGGTGGTGGCCGTCTGCGATGTGGACAGCAGGCATCGGCGCAATGCCATGATGAACGTCAACAGAAAATATGGCAACGAAGATTGCGCGGAATACAATGATTTTCGGGAACTGCTTGCCCGCGACGACATAGACGCCGTCTCCATTGCCGTGCCCGATCACTGGCATGCGCTTGTTTCGGTCAAGGCGGCGCAGGCGGGCAAGGATATCTATGGTGAAAAGCCGTTGGCTTATAACATTACCGAGGGACGCGCCGTGGTGGATGCCGTGAAGCGCTACGGGCGCGTCTGGCAGACGGGCAGCTGGCAGCGTTCGCAGCAGCATTTCCGTTTCGGCTGCGAACTGGTGCGCAACGGACGCATCGGCAAGATACACACGGTCAAGGTGGGGTTGCCCAATACGAACAGCATACACGAAGGCAGCACATCGCCATGTGAGCCGCCGGAAGGCTTCGACTACGATATGTGGCTGGGACCCGCGCCTTATGCGCCTTATTGCGAGGCGCGGTGTCACTGGAATTTCCGCTGGATAAGCGATTACGCGGGCGGACAGTTGACCGATTGGGCGGGACACCATATTGA
>DSBB01000277.1 GCA_011046175.1 Candidatus Hydrogenedentota bacterium
CTTCATAATACAGGCTCAGCAGTTCCTCGAATTCTTTTATATCAAGCGTCTTGCCCGCGTTGGGTCCGGTGAGAATGGGGACATTGCGCACCTTGTAAGGCAGCGAGTCGTCCTTGCGTGAAGCGCCCAAGTGAACATTTATGCGCCGTGTCAGACTGTAAACAACGTTGGATAACGCCAGCAGTTCCTCGAGCGTGGTTTCCCTGCCGGTGACGTAAGAAAAGAATCTTTCATAGTGGCGTTCATTCAAGCCAAGTTCTATCCACGGCAAACGACACACGCCGAGCATGTCGAAAAGAGGCCGCAGCGTCTGGTGGTAAATGACCAGTTCCACCTTTTGTTTCGGCGTCCAGTTTGCGCCCTCTTCGATTTCCTTGGCGATGGTCCATGCGCGGGTATGGTGGGCGCCGATGTCGGAGGTGGCATAGGCGAGGCCCATGGACGCGCCGACGCGGCTGTCGTAGGCGGACTGCTCAAGCCCCTTCACCTGAAGCAGCAATTTGTCCATCTCCGGCCAGCGCGAGATAATGGCCTTGGCGCCGTCGGCAAGCGTGCCGCCAATGCCTTCGCGACGCGCGATTTTTCCGATAAGAGCGATCACGGCCTCGTCGTGATTCCAGGAAATTTCCTGCCCGTCCAAATCCTCCAGCGAAATGACGCCGGACTCGTAGCCCTCAATCACCGCGCCGATAATACCTCCCGTCGAGATAGTGTCTATGCCGTATTCGTCACACAAACGATTCGCTTCCAGAATGGCGTCAAATTTGTCAATGCCGAGATTTGACCCCAGCATGGCGCAAGACTCGTACTCGGGGCCTTCGGTCACCGTGCCGGCGTATTTGCCGTTTTTCACGAGACAGATGTTGCCGCAGGACATGGGACATGCGAAGCAGGCGCTGTCGCCGATCTTATACTCGTCAAACATCACCTCGCCGTTTATTTTGTCATGCGCCGGAAAGGTGGTCGCCTTAAAGTTGAACGTTGGCAAAATACCCTGGGTATTGGCGTATTCGATGACATTCATCAAGCCCTGTTGCTGCCACATATTGAAGAATTTATGCTCGCGCATGTATCGGACGGCTTGGTCGGTTTCCCGCATCAATCCTTCCATATCCGCCACGGGCAGATCGGTTTCCCCGCGCACCACAATGGCCTTCAGGTTCTTACTGCCCATAATCGCGCCAATGCCGGTGCGTCCTGCGTTTCTGCTCCAATCACAATTGACGCAGGCGAAACGCACCAGATGCTCGCCGCCAATCCCGATGGACGCCACATGCACATCATGGCAATTGAGATGTTTTTTGATAATGCCTTCCGTTTCGAGGCAGCTTTTGCCGCGCAGTTGCGGCATTGGAATAATCTGCGCGGCCTCGTCGTCATCAATAAACAGGATGGACATTTCCGGGGCCGCCCCGGTAATGGACAGGAAATCCATCCCCGCCTGCCGCAGTTCCACGCCAAAGGAACCGCCCATGGACGAGTCGCCGTACAAGCCGGTCGCGGGCGATATGGAAACGAAGGACGCCTTGCCGGAAGAAGGCAGGTAGACGCCCGTCAGCGGGCCCGGCGCTACGACAAGCAGGTTCTCCGGTCCCAGCGGATCAATTTTGAAGTCGTGCGCTTTCAGGTTTTCCCATATCATCTTCGCGCCGAACCCGCGACCACCAATATACTTTTCGATAATTTCTTCGGCAAGAGGCAGGCGCTCGCAACTGCCGGCGGTCAGGTCGCAGTGCAGATAGTTGCGGAAATATCCGGCTTTTGCGCTCATAATTCCTCCTTTCCGATTTCGGCGTAACGAATAATCTTGACCTCTCCCTCGTCCGAATACTCAATTTCCTTCATTTGCGTGTAGCTCAACACATTGTTCAGGCGGCTGGCGCTGCCCAACGAATATTCCGGAAGCAATAACAACGCGGATTTCGGGCAATGCTTTACGCACTCCGGATCGCCGCCGCACAAATCGCACTTGATCGGGTACGTGCAGTCGTCATGCGCATAAACCGCGCCAAAGGGACAGGCTTCGATACAGCGGAAGCAGGAGATGCAAACGCTTTCATCGAGTTTTACCACGCCATTGCTGCGGCTGAGCGCGCCCACGGGACATGCGTCCTCGCAAGGCGGCTTTTTGCACTGGCTGCACACAATGGGCATGCGCACCACGGGATGCGGATAGGTGACCAATACACGCACGGCGCTTTTCTTGGGATTGTTTACCCCGAAATGCTTAATGGCGCATACCAGTTCGCATGTCTTGCAACCCGAACATTTTTCGGGTATTACGGTCAATTTTTTCGACATATACAACGCTTTCTTTTAATGGTGACAAATGAACCCACAGCCCCTGATAACGTGTGCCCGAACCGCTCCCCGCACATATTTTGCCTAATAGCCGGATAGTATTGCAACAAGACGCACAACGCAGGTTCAGGAATTGACGGGACGTTGTGCAAATATCAGCCCGGGAATCACGGAAAAATTTGCTTTGTGTCAACTTCTTCTCTTATAATCGCAGTTATATATTGGAAACGTGCAGCGGTTTCAGACGGTAATGCAGGATAGAACCGCTGGACAGAATATCGGACGTGTGGCATTTAAGACGCGGGAAATGGTTTTTCAACATAACAACAGGGAAATTCCTTGGAAACAAAAACCCTTTCCATGTCCGGCCAAAGCGCGGCTGGGTTGCATCTTGTGAGTAACCTTGCGCCTTTGGCGTTGCGCAACAAAAATGCGCCGTCAGATGGAGAACAGTACTTTGATTCTGGAGATCATGGCTTTTGTGTTGTTATCGCATCAACCGATGCAACCCGTTGCCGAAGGCGTGGCGTCCTATTACACCACGCAAAGCAGCAGCGTAATGACCGCCTCGGGCGAGAGATTATGTGACAACACCTTTTCGTGCGCCATGCGCGACGGCAAGTTTGGCGACTATTATCTGGTGGTGGCGGAAAACGGCCGATCGGTGGTGTGTCGCCTGAATGATCGCGGCCCCTACGTCAAAGGGCGGGTGATTGACCTGTCCCAAGCGGCCATTCGCGCCCTGCACCCGCACGCGGGGTTATTGCGTGTGAAAATCTATCATCTGGGGGCTGACCCGCCGAACATTCCCGCGCCCGCGCAATAGTCAGGCATAGGTGTGTTTTCCCGCCGCCGCCAAGGACACGCGGCGGAATGGGGTTTCTCTATATAAAAGTTCGCGAAAAAACATTGACTTTTTTGAACATTTTATAGATTTCGGGATAGTAGGAAGAAGATGATGTTTGAACGCAGACTTTTGTCTTGCGCCGGCGCGGTGTTGATTGTTCTTGTGTCGTGCGCCACGGGCCATACGTCCCCGTGGCCGATAACGTGCCAGACGATTTTTTACGAGGATTGGCGGTCGGAGTTTTTTGACGGCTATTACTGGACTGCGGGCGGCACAGACGGAGCGAGTCCACGGATTCAGGAGTATTTTGGTTCTGCGGCTGTATTTCTAGACCGCCCTTCGGGATTACAGGCGCGTGTTGAGTTAACGCTGACCGTTGACCTCGCGGGATATGATAATGTAGAGATTGCTTTTGACGCGTTTGCCCGTGGGCCGCGTATCGCCCCGCCCTCGGAGCCCTTCTCAGGCGGGTGTGACGCGGATGGAATGGCGGTAAGTCTGGACGGAGTAACGTGGTATCCCATCCGCGATTTTGATGACCTGCCCCATGACATGGCGCCTTTTGTGCTAGACTTGGACGCCGCAATGGGATACTGGGGACTGGCGTATACAGATTCAATACGAATACGGTTCTTTGTGTACACCGGCGAGGACTGGATGGTAAAAGGCGTGGTGATGGACAACATCCACATTACCGGTTTTCCCAAAGACATATACAACTTCGGTCATGCGCCGGACCCGCCTTATCCGACACTGCTGATAAACGACGGGGCGCGGCACAAAGTCGAGGGCGACATCAGACTGGGCGCGACCGTTGGCACTGATTTTGACGGCAGGTTTTGCCCTTCTCAGACGCCGACATTCCGCGACGGCGTGGCGCTGCCCGCTGCGTTGGTCGCCGGTTCAGGCGCATCCATTGAAGTGACGGTTCCCACCGCCTGCATGCTGGATGCATGGTTCGATTTTGACGGCGACGGCGTCTGGTCGGGGGCGGGGGAGAAGGTGTTTGACAGTATAGCCCTGTCGCCGGGGACGTCCGTGTTGTCCGTGAATATCCCTGCGGATGCCGCCCTGTCCGATCAGGGTTACGCCCGGTTCCGCGTGAGCAGCGCAGGCGGACTCAGCCCCACGGGCGCGGCCGACGACGGCGAAGTGGAGGACTATCCGTTTACGCTGCAATGCGGCGCGCCTGAAGTTGAGCCGTTGCCTGAATACAGTGCGGGCGACACGCTCACAGTCGCATGGCAGCCCCTTTTCCCCGGCGCCCATTACGAGGCGCAACGCTCCCTCTCCCCGGATTTCGACATTATTGAGGCGACTTCCGGCTGGATTACCGAACTGTCGCATGTCTTTTCCGGATTAACCCTTAACCAGACCCACTACTATCGTGTTCGCGCGGGCGCAGCCATGGCGGGCGACCGGACGGTATGGCGTCAGACCCGGGCCCGTGATTTCCTGCTCGGCGCGAGAGATCAGGTCGCTATATGCGCCGAGAACGGCGTGCGGCTGGCGGAGACCGCGCCGGAGCGCGAGTTCGTTGTGAATATTGACGGTCTCGACGACCTCAGGGTTCCGTTTTCAAACGGCGGTCGCATGAATATGTTCCTCATGACGCAGGACGTTCTCCTGACGGAATTCGCCATGTACCTGACGGTTCCCGCCGCTGGTGAAATAGCGTTTGTCGTTTACAAAGGCGGCGCGCTGTTGGGCAGCCCTGTAACGCGGATATTGAACGTTGTCCGCCAAGTGCGGCCCGGACAAGGATTTTACGGTTCCGGCGATATTTCGGTAGCCCTTGAATCGGGAGTCCACTATTATCTGGGAGTGGCGGGGCCGGACACCTACGAAATCCATGCGCAATCGCCGGGCATGAATATGGAC
>DSBB01000275.1 GCA_011046175.1 Candidatus Hydrogenedentota bacterium
AACGCCGTCGGAGAGGAACGCCGCGCTCATGGGCGGCAGAATAAATGTGTCCAGCCATAAGGGGTGTTCGCCGCCCATGGTTGTGCATCGGAACCAGCAGCGCTTGCCCGTCACAAGATTCTCCGGCAGCCTCGCTTCAATGTGCGCGGTTGCCATATTGCCCGCGATCGTCCACGGAACAACACCCAACGCTGTAACAACGCCGTCGTTGTCCAATAGAGCAAATTCGACATCGCCGCTTGGCGCATCGGCGCTTCGTTCCAGCGCAATGTTGCATATCCCGCCAGGCAGCAAGGTGTTCGGCAGGTTGTGTACGCGCCATGTCGTGCGCGTTTTGTCGCGCTTGTGCAGCCGGTATTTCATGGCATCCGGGTGTGACGCGGGCATAACCGTTATCCACCCGTCGCCGTGACGCACTTCCGCGTCCATGACCGCATGTCCGCCCTCGTTGAAAGCATGAGCCTCAAAGACGGCGTCCGCTGCGTCCGCGCCGAGCCAGGCGCGGCGAATGCTGACTTCTTCCGCGGCGGTCGCGGGGATGATCCACCATGCGTTGTCCTCGTCCGGCTTCACGGCGACGCTTCCCGTTGCGGCGATGGCGTCGGTGCGCACGAAGGCGCCGCGGCTGTCGAGATAGAGGTAATCGTCGCACTGCACCAGTTCATGGCGTTGCCCGTTCACAATCGCGGAGTACGTGAGGATGTCGTCGGGCTTGTGCGCAAGGAAGCCCGTGGGCGGCAGCAGGTAGGCCGTGCCATTCAGTTCGACTGTCCAGTCTTCGGACAGGTTCAGGTTCACCCAGACACGCAGCCCGTTTTCATATTCCACAAAGATATGCCGTCGCCGGCAGGCGTCGCCGAGGATTGCCGCCGACGTGTCGAGCAGCGTATCACCGTCGTGATACCGTATGCTGCGCACGGGGACGAGGGCGTACCGCTTTTGCAGCGCCTGCAACTGGTAATAGCCCTTGAGGGTTGCTTCAAAGCCCCACTCGTAGGTGAGGAAGCCGATGTGACCGAAGGCGATGGTGGACGCGGTGAACCGGTCGAACCACGGGCTGAGCCGGTGCGGCTTGCGCTGCCATTCGCCCTGATAGCCATAGAACATCTCGCCGAAACCCATGCCGAAATCGGTCATCTTCGTGTGCATTTTCAGCAGGTCGAAATCCACCAGCGGCTCCACCTTCCAGCCCTCGCCGTAAGGCATGATGGTGGCGTAGTTGCCGTCCACAATGCCTGCATAGAACCAGTGGTAGTTGCCTTCGCTGAACACGGGACCGTCATAAGCGTAACTCTCGTTGTAGAGCAGCCGGGCAAAGGCGTCGAACTGCGCGCGGAACTTGCCCGCGCCCGGCGCGCGCGCGTCATAGTCGGTGCGCCCCCAAGGCGTGTACGCCGTATGCACGTCGCAGTACTGGGCGTTCGCGCCGTAGCGTTCGTGAATGATGGGCGCATACTTCGCTTCCAATTCGGCGGCGCGCAACGGCTTCAGCGCGTAACAGCGCGGCCATGCCCGCTGCCACGTGCCGTCGGGATTCAAGTTGACGTAATCTTCATTCCAGTTTGCGTTCACCGGCGCGTAGTCCACGTAGTTCGTGTACGTGCCGAAATGGTAGCCCAGCCCGCGCACGAACGCGCCGTATTCGGCGAGCGCCTCCGCGCCGATGCTGTCGGCGGGACGGTCGCGCAGGGTAAAACTTTCGCCCGACTCGCGCCAGCCCACCTCGTGATGGCAAGCAATGAACTTGTCAATGCCGTAGGCTTTGAACTTTGACAACCGCTCCCGCTGATGGGCATGGCCGATGTTCTGCCAGAGGTACTCCCGCGAGATTTGCGCCATCTCGCTGTCGGGATTCGGGATGTTCGGCAGCGTCTCCAGCACATCGCGGCTTATATTCACGAAGATGCGCTCGCGCAAGGGATTGCGCGCGCCCGCCGTGGTCTGTTTGTACAAGGCGCCGCCCGTATACGGCGTGACGCCTTCGCCGCCGACAGCAGACGCGCCGAACAATTCCGAAGCGTCGGAGTTGTAATAGTCGCACGCCGACCAGAGGAATACGGGGGATTCAGCGCCTTGGAAGGCTACCGTTTTTGGCCAGTCATTGCCATAGGTCAGGTAGGGGAAGTACACGGTCTTGGGGTCGCGCAGTCCCGTTGCACCGCCAATGTCCAACCGCGTCGCAGCGTTGCCTTCCGCCGTAACGTCTATGATGAGCGACTTGCCTTTCACCGAAAGTTCATACGCGTACGTTGCTTTGTATTCGTTGTGTGCCAGTTGCCATGTCGCTTTGCAGCCCCGGTCTGTGGCGCGGAAGGAAAGCGGCGAGACCGTTGCGTCTTCGCTGTCTGCGCGGATGAATGATTCTCCAAATTGGAACTGTATGCCGCCGCCGTGGCAGGGCGCGAACTCGTGTCCGCCCGCCTGCACCCGGATGTCGCCCAGCGTGCCCGATTCAGGCGTGTAGCGAAACACAATGGTCTCGTCGCCGGTTACCCGCCATTCGCAGCGAGATTCTGTAAAATGCATCTCCATGGCGGCGGGCGTTTTCAGTGTCGGCAGTATCGTGTCTTCCGTGGTGGGCCACGGCAATTTCTCCGGAATGGGATCAAATTCCAGCGGCGGATATTCCATCACATAAAACTGGAGCGCGTCGAAGTGGAGCCATTCCGTCTTCTGATTGGACACGCCGGTTATTTCAATGCCCGTGAACTTCGCAGGGAACTGGATGCGTCCATCCTTCCCGTCGCCCGCTGTGTACATTACGGTTGAACCGTCCGGACTGACGCAGGTGCGATGCGACAGAAACCAGTAATCCGCCCAGTTCGGGTCGAGGGGAATCGAGAAGCCCCGACCCGTCGCGTCCTGCACCAGCACATTCACGCCCACCATCGCATTGCGCTGATTCCGGTCGAACGCCCAAGTATTGCCGTGTATCCACAAGTTTACGCCGGTGAATTCCACGGGGATGACGAGGGGTTCGGGCGGCTCGATAATGAAGTGGGACGCATGGGTTTCGCCGGTGTATTCCACCCGCGCCGTATAATCGCCGTAGAGCAGTTTCTGCCGCGAACGGATCAACGTCGCCTTCGCGCCGTCGAAACAGCGCGCGCGCCAGCCTGTCAAGTCCTCGAAGTCCGCCAGCTGGGGATGTTCCGGCGCATGCCGTCCCGCCCAGTCCAACTCGTAAGGCCGCATCCCCACGGGCGCGTCAGCAGGCTCATCATTAAGCGCAGAATAAATATCAGCGGCGTCTGCCGCGATAACCGCCGACAGCGCACAGATACACACTAACCAAGAGTTCCCGCGCATATTCGTACTCCTTCGTGTCCTTGCGTCGCTTTGCGCATGTGTTTCTTTGTCCACCAGTATTACACCCAAAGGCGCCGTCGTTCTCACCTTATACGCTAACACGGGCTTCGCCCGCAACCAAGATTTGACTATTTCTCTTTGTACCCAACTTCTTTTTCTTGATCGTGGTTTTCGACCGATAATGTACTAACAAACACAATTGTATGAACAACATGCGGCGAACTGACAAAAAATTGTCAGCCACCCGGTGTTAAGCGCCTAACACGTGAAGAGGGACGGGTAGTGGCGTTCAATCAATGCGTCCCAGCCATAGTGTTCCACGGCGCGCGCCCTACCCGCTTTTCCCATTGTGCGGCGCATTTGGCCGTTTTCAAGAAGCCGCCGCAGCGCTGCGGCAAGCGCGGCGGCGTTGCCGCGCTCAAAAAGCAGCCCTGTTGTTTCGTCAAGGATGATATCCTGCAAGCCGCCAACGCGGGACGCGCACACCGGAAGCGCAGACGCCATCGCTTCCAGCGCGACGATTCCGAAAGGTTCATCCCACAGGCTTGGCACAACACAGACATCCGCTTCCCGGTAAAGCCCGGGCATGTCGTCATGCGATATTTTGCCGACAGGCTTGAGCCAAACGGGATACGCGCCGCCTTCCGGCAACGTCGCCCGCAGTTCAAAGCGGCGCCCTTCATCCGCAAGCATCGCCGCCGCGTCCAGCAGCGCCTTCATGCCTTTGGCGGGGTCTTCCATGCGTCCCGCAGCCAAAATTACGGGCGGCTTCTCCTGCGGCGCCATGCCGGCCGGGTCGAATCGGGCCGTGTCAACGCCATGCGGTATGATATGAATGCGGTCGCACAACCCTGCAACCTGCGGACGCATTTGTTCCGTGGTAACAACAACCGCGTACAAGGCGCGCATGGCCGCAATGAACCGGTCATAAAACGCGGGCGTCCACGCTTGTGTGGCGACATATTCACGGGACCAGGCGTCGCCGCCCCCCTTCAAAACATCCGCGCGGCGGCTTTCCAAAGCGCAGGCGCGGCAGATGTCCGGCGTGCGCCGGTATTCGTTGGGACAGGGCGCGCCGTTTTTGAAACGGAGAATATCCTTATGGCACGCCGTTTCATGGGCGTAGCAACGGGAAATTACGCGGTACCGCTGCAACGCCAGGATCAACGGCACTTTCAGAAAATAGCCCTGCGTCAATACAATGAAGTCCGGCTCGTAGCGCGCAACACGTTCCCCCACCTGTGCGACAACATTCTCTTCTGTCATGCCGTTTTCGGCAAATGAAATCTGGTCCGCCGGAAAAGGCAACATCCCGGGGTCCGCCTGACCACGTTCCCAACAGGACGCTTCGCGGACAAAAAGCAAAGACGCTTCGTGCCCGAGGGCGCGCAGCCCGCGCGCCACATGGAACACGTCCACATCCGCGCCGCCGTGGGGCGGCCACGAAAAAAGCAGGTCTATTATGGTAATGCGCATGACGAAAAGACAATCCGTGACGGTAAACAACAACACATAGTATGAACCCATCGCCTTGACGAATATCAACTTCTTGCGTCCCACGCCCCATTACACTTCAAAACAACAGGCAAATGCAATGATGAGGCGGTATGATTTCGCAAATTACTTTTGGAATAAGGTATAATGTGGAAAATGGTTAGCGTAGCCCCGAAGGCAATTACCAAGGAGAATAGAGAAGGGGATGGCCGATATAATAGATCA
>DSBB01000221.1 GCA_011046175.1 Candidatus Hydrogenedentota bacterium
ATATGTAAATACCTCCTGACCAATCCGTATACACAAAGAATTGATGCTTCAAATAATCCATGTTCCGGTACAGAACGACCGACGCCCCCTTGGCGCTGTAGCCGTACTTATGCACGTCGGCGGACATGGATGTCACGCCCGGCACGCGAAAGTCGAAGGGCGGCAACGCATATCCCAATTTCTCAACAAAAGGAAGCATGAACCCGCCAAGACAACCGTCCACATGAAGGGGCAGGCCCGCCTGTTGCGCCACTTCGCCCAATGCCGGGATGGGATCAACAACGCCGTAGGGATAACTTGGCGCAGATCCGATAATCAGGATGGTATTGCGGTTGACGCGCTTTCGCACCGCCTCCGGATCAACCCGGTAGTTGGCGTCCACGGGCACGCGCGTCAATTTGACGTCAAAATAATGGGCGCCCTTTTCAAACGCCACATGCACGCTTTCCGGCGCAATCATCTCGGGCTTGCGCAGCCACGGGCGTTTTGCGCGCGCCATGTCGCGATAGGTCTTCACGGCGAGCATGCAGCTTTCCGTGCCGCCGGCCGTCATTGTGCCCACCACATTGTCGTCGCCGTGCAGCATGTCGGCGGTCATCCGCACCACTTCAGACTCGAACCGCTTCAGGCTTTTGAACGCAAGAGGATTCAATGCGTTTTCAGAAAAAAACCTGCCGTGCGCTTCTTTCAGAAAGGCGGTGTGCCCGTCGCCCAGGCTGTACACCAAACTCCACGTCCTGCCGCCGCGCCAGTCCGCGTCGTTTTCGCGGAAATGGTTCATCTGCTCCAGAATCGCGTCATGGCTTTGACCTTTTTCCGGGATGCGAATTTTGTTCATAACAGTGTTTTCCCGTTCATGGCATCAGAGTCCTCATGAGATACGCCGCGGAGATGCCAAGATAATTGCCCACAGCGTAGCCAATGATTCCGGTGGTAATGCCGGATAACAGTATATGCTTGTTGTGCAGCGCCGCCGCAACCGGCGGCACAAAAGGCGGCGAGCAGATTGCGGACACCGACGTTATGATAAACGTGTCCGCGTCAATTCGCAAAAAGCGGCACAGCAGCGCATGCAATCCCATGCCGCCGAATATCGTCAGCGCCACAAAAAACAGTATCGGATAATGAATATGCGTCAGAATGCGCACGTCCACCATGGAACCGACCACGCAACAAAACATGTAGATGACGTACATGCCCCATTGGAAGGCGTATCGGGTGTTGCGCACGGGCGTGATAAAGGACGCCGCAATGCCGAGGGTCGTGATGGTTACAATCGCCGCCGCCGAAGCGGCGTTTTCTGAAAACAGGCCGCTCGCCAACACGCCCGCCGCGACTATTGCTCCCGAGAGAAGCGACAACAGCAACAGCCCGGGCCAGGAACGAAGCAGCAGAAGTCCGGAAAAGGCGTTGATGCTTTCCGTTTCGGATTCCTGTTGTTCTTCGGCGATGTCCATCGGCGCGATGTCCGTGAATGGCGGCAGCCACATGCCGAAGAAACGCCGCGCCGCCGTCATGCAGAAAATAATGTACGCCACAGATACAACCGTGTCATAGGTGTGGAAGATCACAAACGTCTCCATATCCACGTCCAACGCCGAGCGGATGGCCGCCACGTTGGGCGTGCCGCCCGTATACACGCCCGCCGCCATGCCGCCCACCTGCCAGCTGTTCGCCATCATGGCGCGGGTTAGCAGCGTGGCAAGCGTCGCCATGACGACGGTTGCCACGCACGCCGCCGCCATGGACACGACAGCCTTGCCCGCAATGGCGAACCAGCGGCGAACGTCCATGGTAAAAAGCAGCAGCGGCAACGCGAAGGCCACGGCGGCGTTGGCGATGGTCTCCTGGCGCGCCTGCGCCGATTCCGGAAAAAAGCCGGCGTTGCCCAAAAAAATGCCGACGAAATAGCATATCAGCACAATGCCGATCTTGCGCAATGCCGCAACCTGATGGCACGCGGCAACGGCGATTGCGGGCAGCAACGGATATATGATTAGTTGCCAAGGCATGGCGGTTTCCTGATGACTGTAACCGGAAGACGTCCCTTTCAACACCCTGACACTATAGTATGCTCATTGCAACCGTAAATCAAGCGGCCACAGAATCCGAACAGACCGCGCAATCGTATTGCATTACACCCCCGGCATTTTGATATAGTGCGGCGATAGAATGCGCCGCCGCCAACCAGGAAGGCGCTTGTGAGGCGTTGTGCATACGGGAACTGCGGCGGCCAAGGGTCAGCAACACGCTTTGCCGGGAACTTCCGGCAAAGAAAGGAGGGAGTCTCATGGTTAATCAGGCGGTTATTTTTTGTGTGCTGTCTTTTGCGGTGATTCTCGCGGCAGACGCATGGCCTGCGGACAGTATCGAGGCGGGACGGTTGGACTATCAGGAAATCGTTTTGGACAACGGGCTTTGCGTGGTCACGCTCGAGGACTTTTCATGTCCCATTGTCGTGGTGGACTTGTGGTATCACGTCGGCTCGAAAGACGAAGACCCGGAGCGGCAGGGGTTCGCGCACATGTTCGAGCACATGATGTTCCGGGGCACCGATCGCTTGGGACCCACCGACCACTTTGATAATATCCGGCGCATCGGCGGCCATTGCAACGGGTACACGTCTTTCGACCAAACCGTGTATGTGCAAACCGTTCCCGCGAATCAGCTGGAACTGGCGCTGTGGCTTGAAGCGGAGCGAATGAGTTTTCTGAAGATTGATCAGGAGGCCTTCGACACGGAACGCAAAGTGGTCGAGGAAGAACGGCGGATGGGACTGAACGCGCCTTACGGCGCCTTGTTTGAAAAGGCGCTGGCGGAAGTCTTCAAGGAGCACCCCTACAGGTGGTCGCCCATCGGCAACATCCCGCATCTCCGCGCCACAAGCGTTCCGGAACTGCGCTCTTTTTGGATGCGATACTACGCGCCGAACAACGCAACGTTGATTATTGCCGGCGCGGTCAAACACGACGAAGCCCAACGGCTGGCAAAACGGTATTTCGAATGGATACCCCGATCCGAGGAGCAGCCGCGCATCACAATTCGCGAGCCGTTGCCCGAGGCGCCCCGCGATGTGACGCTGAAACTGGACAACGCCCCTCTGCCGCTGGTGGCCATTGCGTACCGCACGGTTCCGCTGGCGCATCCCGACCGGGCGCCGCTGGAACTGCTCACCACCATCATTGGAGAAGGAAACAGCAGCCGAATCCATCGAAGTCTTGTGGCGGAAAAGGAACTCTCCGTGGGCGTGCAGTGCATGAATATATGTCTCGAACAGGACGGCGTTCTGGCGCTTGGCGCCGCCCTTCCCGCGGCGGGCGGCGACATGGATGAGGCGCTGGCGGCGCTGCAAGAAGAGGTCGGGCGGGTACGCTCAAGAAAGGTGCGCGCGCGCGAACTGGAAAAGGCCAAAAACCAAAAGTTGCGGGGGCTCGTGACTGAGAATCTCTATGTGGCGAACAAAGCGCGCATTTTGGGGAGCGCGGCGGTGCTCGAGGGCGATACGGCACGGGTCAACAGGCGTCTTGACGCCATCCGCAGCGCAACCGCCGATGACTTGCTGCGCGTGGCCAAAACATATCTGGACCCGGACAAGGCGCTGACCTTTCGCATTAAAAGAAACCTCAAGGGCTTGTTCAAGAAAGACGAGGCCAATCCAGAAGACGATGCGCCGGTTACAGGGGTGCGGGAAACCGAGCCGCCCCCGCCGGGGCGACCGGGCGCGATGCGTCCCGGCGATTATCCCGAAACGTCTCCGGTAAAGGAACCGTTGGCGTTTGATCCGACACCAAGGTACCAGTCACATACGCTTGAAAACGGATTGAAAGTGGTTGTCATCGAAAACCGCGAGATTCCATACGTTTCCATGTCCCTTCAACTTTATTCCGGCGCATGGACGGAAACGAAGCCGGGGTGCGCCGCCTTGGCGATGCGCATGCTCAAAAAAGGAACGAAAGCGCACGATGAAGGCGAGTTGGCCGATGAACTCGAAACGTATGCCATCAGCCTGTCCGGCTGGGCGGGCATGGATGACGCCGCGGTAAGCGCAAGCTGCGTGACGGACCAGCTGGAGCGCGCCACAGACCTCATGGCCGAGGTGGTGCTTGCGCCGACTTTTGACCCGGGCGAGTTCGAGAAACTAAGAAAACAGGTGCTGGCCGACCTCAGAGTATCGTCTGTGGAGCCTTTCTATCTGGCCGACAAGGAATTGCGACATCGTCTTTGCGGCGAACATCCTTATGCGCGAACGGTACAGGGCGAGGTTGAAGACGTAAAAGCGCTGACCCCGGACGACCTGAAGACATGGTGGAACACGTTTGCGCGGCCGGACATGGCATGGTTGTGCTTCGCGGGAGACATCGGTCTCGAACGGGCGGTGCGGTTGGCGGAGAAAATGTTCGGTTCATGGGAGGCCGGCGGCCCGAAGCCGGAAATTGAATTGCCGCCGTTGCCGCAACCTGCCGCAACGCATATTTATCTCGTGGAAAAGTCCGGCGATCAGGCGCAAATCCGCATCGGCCAACGCGGCCTCACGCGAAAGGAACCGGACTATTTTACTTCAAACGTGGTCAGCAGCTATTTTGGCGGCGCCTTTGGCAGCCGTTTGAATGACGCGTTGCGCGTCAAGAAAGGATTGACGTACGGCTCGGGCGGCGGGTATTCCTCGCAGCGGCTCGCGGGCGCATTTCGCGCGTACACTTTCACCAAACTTGATTCCACAGCCGACGCCATTCTGACAATGCTTGAAGAAATACAAAGACTGCGGAACGAACCGCCGACGCCCGAAGAACTAGGAGACACCAAAGCGTATATCCTGGGCAGTTTCGCGGGACAACGCGAGACGCCGCAATCTCTGGCCAGAGATCTGTGGCTCATCGAGTCGGAGGGGTTGCCGGAGGACTATTTCAAAACAATGCTGGAAAGCGTGCGAGAAACGGACGCGGACGCATGCGTCGCCTTTGCCCAACGGGCGCTTGACCCCGAAAATCTGGTGATTGTGGTGGTCGGTCCC
>DSBB01000249.1 GCA_011046175.1 Candidatus Hydrogenedentota bacterium
CCGCACGGATGAGGATTTTCCGGATTTTCTGACGCGTGAAGGTTTGGCGCGGTTTCTCAATGAACATCTGCGTCCGTATGAAGACACTGTTGAGGACATTTTGGGCGGGCTTGATTACGCGCTTTCGTCCGAGGCGGGGAAGGGCGGCTTTATTCTGCTGGCGTTGTCGGAGTCCCGTCCTGTCGGCTCGCTGGTCATGCTCGACACCGGCATGTCCGGGTATGTGCCCGAAAACCTGCTGCTGTTTGTGGCGGTGGACGCGTCCATGCGCGGCCGCGGCATCGGCGCTCGGCTGATTGAACGCGCCCAGCAGGTTTGCCGGGGCGACATCAAACTGCATGTGGAATACGATAATCCGGCGAAACGCCTTTACGAACGAATGGGATTCTCCAGCAAATACGCCGACATGAGGTGGAAAAATGAACAGGGTCACGGTAAATCTTAACGCGCTGAGGCATAACTTTGAAGTCATCAACCGCTGGATGGACGAACACGGCGCTTCGTGGACGGCAGTTACAAAAGTGCTGTGCGGCTATGCGGACGTGTTGAGCGCCTTGGCGCATATTGGCGTCACTTCGATGGGCGATTCACGCCTGTCGAACCTGCGCGCCTTAAAACGCATTTTCCCGGATTACGAAGGGTGGTATCTTCGCGTGCCGGGACCATCGGTTATTGAGGATGTTGTCCGTTTGTCCTCGGTGAGCCTAAACAGCGAGATTGAAACCATTAAATCGTTGGAGCAGGCGGCGGCGCGCGAGGGCGTTAAACATCACGTAATCATCATGATAGAGCTGGGGGATTTGCGCGAAGGCATTTTGCCCGGTTCTCTGGTGAAGTTTTACGAAGCGGTGTTTAATCTTCCCCACATTGAGGTGCTGGGCATCGGCGCAAACTTGGGATGTCTTGCCGGCATTGCGCCCAATATGGATCAGCTCATGCAACTGGTGTTGTACCGTGAATTGCTTGAATTGAAGTTTAAGCATAAGCTGCCGTTGATTTCGGCGGGCTCGAGCGCCACGCTGCCGTTGCTTCTCGATGGTCGCGTTCCCAAGGGAATTAATCATTTCCGCATCGGCGAGGCGTTATTTCTGGGGACGGACTTGATTAACGGCGGCGTTTTGCCTGAACTGCGCGACGATGTCATGCTGCTTCGCGCCGAGATTGCCGAGTTAAAAGAAAAAGGACTGGCCATGCCGGGCGATGGCGCGAGCATAGCGCCGTTTTCACCGGATCAGCCCGGCGGCAACGAAGAGCCCCCTCCCGGGCAACGGGGGTATCGCGCCCTGATAGGGGTTGGACAGCTTGACACGGACATAGCCGGGCTTACGCCCCTGAATCCCGCCCATAAAATTGCGGGCGCAAGCAGCGATATCACGGTTGTAAATCTCGGTGATGATCCAGGTGGCCTGAAAGTGGGCGACGCCATCGAATTCCACATGAATTATCCGGCATTGCTGCGGTTGATGAACTGCCGCTATATCACCAAGGCAGTAGAACCGCCGCTCGAGGTTTTCGAGGCGTCCTTGAGCGAATCGAGCGCCAAAGTAAGCCCGGTGCTTGAATGCATTACTGATACTGTTCCCGTGCAGGGCGATACGCCGGCGCAATGATGTTTGCCGCCGGATTTGCACAAGACCAGAAACGGGGGCGAGTGGGGCGCGTTAATCTTGCGGGCGAGAGGACAGGAGACGTGACGGACCTACAGACACAATATGAACATGACAAATCCGTTTGGGACGCCTGCGCCCAGGCGTACGAGTCCGCCATTGTGCTCGGCCATCCGGACGTCACCGCCTATGAACATTTTGAGGAGGATTTGCTTGACAGGATTCTCGTTTATTTAATTCGGGACAGCGGGCGTTGCGTCCATCTCCACGACGTGGCCTGCGGCAGCGGCAGGCTTCACTTGCGTTACGGGTTGAAATCGCTTGATCCCAGTTCCCGTGATCCGGAATCCGTTGCCTGTCGTCTTCAGACCATGCACGCTAATTTTCAATACTCACCCAGCATTGCGCCGGGACTGAAAAGGGTGAGCGGCATAGACTTTTCCGGCGAAATGCTGGCGCTGGCGCGGCGCAAGTTGAAAGGCGCGGGATTGGCCGACCTGCTTGACGCGCGCCTGTTTTTTGAACAAGGCTCCGCGTTCGACCTTGCGCCGTTTCCTGACGAGCCGCTGCCTGTGGTGGTTACGCTGTGCAACAGCATCGGCGTCATGCAGGGGCTTGAAGGCGCGTGCAAACTGTTTCAAGCCATGCGCCGCAGCGTGGAAGCCGCCGGCGGCGTCGCCATCATCAGCGGGTACTGCAACGAGGCGGCGCGTGATTTTGCTCTCGGCAACTATGAGAGCGTTCTGGACGCCTGCGGGCAACCGGACTGGCTTGAACCGGCCACCTTCGCATCCCGCGATTATCAGCAACGCCCCCATGCCTATAAGCGTGCCTATGACGGAGGCGATACGCTCGTTGTGGGCGTGTACGACAACAACAACGCCCCGGTTAAACCGGGACATGTATTGCGCAGGATGCCGGAACGTGTGGCTGAAACCATTGCCACGGGACACATTCGCACATATTACGAGTACGAATCGCACTGGTATTCCAGTGAACAGTTTCGCGCATGGATAAGTGAATGGTGGGACGAAAAGGCCTCGTGGCACATCGCCGGCAGCGACCTTGACGCGCTGCGCGCCGCGCCAGCGCAACTCGCCATATACGATCCCGCTGATCGGCTGCGTCCCTTCTTCAAACGTCTGGGCATTGTAAAAGGCGTTCGCGAGTTGGGGGAATATGCGGGTCAATCCGGCGCGTTGTGGCAATACTGAACCGCAATTAAGTATCATTTACTTGGCCTCGAATTTCACCGTGTTGCGGGAGACAAGAAAGGAGCGCGTATGGTTTCGCGACGGGATTTTATAAAGACGGCGGGCGCGAGCGTTGCGGCGGCGCCGGGCGTGGCGTTGAGCGGCATGGCGGCGGCGGATGATGCGGCATTGCCCGTGTTGCGGCCCAATACGCCGACGCCGGCGCAGCAGGCGGCCATTGACCGTGTGTGCGCGGAAGCCTTCGTGGGCAAGCATACGGAACCGCGCGCGGCGCGGGACGGGTTTGCGCGCCACAATATCCTGTTCATCACCAGCGACCAGCATCATTACATGGCGATGGGCTACAACAATCCCGCAGTTAAAACGCCGAACCTCGACCGACTCGCGGCGCGGGGCGTTGGTTTCAACCGCGCTTACACGGTGAATCCGACCTGCACGCCCACGCGCGCGTCGCTCATCACCGGCAAGTATCCGAGCCAGCACGGCGCATGGGCGCTGGGCACGTCGCTGGCGGCTTCAGAGCCGTGCATCGGCGACGACTTGGCGAGGGCGGGCTACCGCACGGCGCTGGTGGGCAAGGCGCATTTCCAGCCGCTGCAGGGCACACTGGAGCATCCGTCACTGGAGGCGTACCCGGTATTGCAGGACTTGGATTTCTGGCGCGGATATGACGGCCCCTTCTATGGTTTCCAGCATGTGGAACTGGCGCGCAACCACGTGGACGAGGCGCACGTGGGACAGCACTACGCGCTGTGGATGGAGGCGAAAGGCGGCAAGGACTGCTGGCGCGACTGGTTCTCGAAACCGACGGGTACGCAGTCGCGGCAATACGGCGTGTGGAACATTCCCGAGGAATACCACTACAACGCATGGATCAGCGAGCGCGCCAACGCCCTCATGGAACAGTACGTCGGCGAGGGCAAACCCTTCTTCCTGTGGGCGAGCTACTTTGACCCGCATCCGCCCTATCTGCTGCCCGAGCCCTGGGCGTCCATGTACGATCCGGCGGACATTGTATTGCCGTCCGTACCGCCGGACAAGATGGACGACATGCCCATCCATTATCAACTCACCCGAAAGGAAGGCGCGGGCAAAGATTACAGGGAACTGTATCAGGAACACGGCGGCAGCGGCTGTCACGGGTTCCACACGCACAAACGCAGCGATGACGACCTGAAACGGGACATTGCCTATTACTACGGCATGGTGAGCATGATGGACCACTACATTGGCAAGACGCTGGACAAGGTGGAGGAACTCGGCATTGCCGATAAGACGCTGATTGTGTTCACCACCGATCACGGCCATTACCACGGACAGCACGGGCTGTACGCAAAAGGCGCGTTCCACTTCGAGGACGGCGTCCGCGTGCCGCTGATTGCGTCGCTGCCCGGCGTAATTCCCGAAGGCAGGCGCGCGGAGGCGCTGCAATCGCTGGTAGACCTGCCGCCCACCTTCTTCACCTTTGCGGGCATAGACCATCCCTGGCATTTTGCGGGCGTTGATCAGTACGACGTGTGGCGCGGCGACAAGGAAAGCGTCCGCGACCATGTGGTGGTGGAGAACAGGCACCAACCCACCACCATCCACCAGCGGACGTATATCAACGACCAATACAAAATCACCATTTACTGCAATCAGGAATATGGCGAGTTGTTTGATTTGAAGGAAGACCCCAACGAAGACCGCAATCTGTGGGACGTGGCGGAGTACGCCGCATTGAAAAACGAACTGCTCGTGAAATTCCTGCACGCCGAGATGGCCAAAGAAAGCATCCCCATGCCGCGCATCGCGGGCGCGTAAGTTAAGACTATAGGTGGTAGTGTCCAGTCAAACCTGACGGAGTTCGGGGGACATGATACTTAATTCCCTCTAACTGTATAGTCTCAGTGCTTGAAGGATTTTGACCATGAATTAAGTGATCATGTCCCCCGAACTCCGCCAGCGGCGAGTTATCGGGTTACTATATTCAGACCCGTTATCCTGATCCGTGCAAGGAATTAAGTGATAGTCTCAATCGTACTATTGCACGCAATGTTTTTCGCAAGACCGAAGAGGAAGTGCAATGGCTGTTCTCAGCACTGAAATAGAGCGGCGCGCGCTGCTTGCCGCCCGTATTTTGAATCAAGTGGCTCGGGTGCGGACCGCCTATGTGTTCGGCTCACAAGTAGAGGGGCGCGCGGACG
>DSBB01000347.1 GCA_011046175.1 Candidatus Hydrogenedentota bacterium
ATCCAATATTATGATTGACGACGCCACCGGCAAGGGCACATGCATCATTGATTTGGACACGGTCAAACCCGGGTTGATCCACTATGATTTCGGCGATTGTCTGCGTTCCTGCTGCAACCCGGCCGGCGAGGAAACCCTTGATCTCAAGCAGGTTTTTTTTGACACAGACCTGTGCGAGGCCATTGTCAAGGGATACATGGTTCATGCGCGGTCGTTTCTTACCGAAGCCGACCGGAAATACCTTTATGACGGCATTCGACTGATAGCCTTTGAACTTGGCCTGCGCTTTTTTGCCGATTACATTGCGGGGAATGTCTACTTCAACACCCGCTACGATGAACAAAACCTTAATCGCGCAAGGGTGCAGTTCAAACTTACCGACAGCATCGAGGCTCGCGAAAAGCAAATCCGCGCCATCATTGACAAGTTGTGAAAACGTAAGCAGGCGGCGGGGTATGCCCGACGTTTCATGACGGTTCGACGCCGTTCGGCGGCAATGGCACGCTTTCCCCCGCCTTTAACACCAGCAGCCGCTCCCCGTTTGATATGGTCAACTTTTTGGTGTATTGATTGTATTCCCGCGCTTTCCATTCGTCATGGATTATGTCGCCCAAACGCAACGCCATGCTTTCCGTGCGTCCGTCCGGGAAGGAGAGCGTCGCGCGGAAACGGGGTTCTGTGCCTTCGCCATGCACAACCCCGTGCATAACAAAAAAAATCATGGTGGCCGAAATGTCGGCGCTTTCCGCCTCGCCTGTGAACTCCTCTGTGTCCTCATGCATATCGCCAGCGCCCGCGGGATTGGCTTCGTTTCGCGGCGACGAAGCATTTGACGCATGGGTGCGGGCAGCATTAGCGTTCGCCCCGTCCGCGCGCGCCGTTTCCCCGGAATCAACGGTATTGCGCCGCCCGCCTGTTCCGTTCTCCATTTCCTGGGTTTCACCGTCTTCTATTTTCAATGCCACCGTTCTGGGCGCAACGGTGTGCGCCGCGGCAACGGTTGCCGCGCTGAACACCGCACAGAAAAGGATAATGCCCGCTCCGGAAAATTCTTGTGAGAAATGCCCTCGCAAATAGTTGCGGCAGGCAATGCCCGTCCCCACACCGACAAATACCGCGCCGCCCACCAGCAGCCACCCGCGTAGATTAAATTTCAAGATGCGCGCCCCGTCCCGCTCGCTCAGCATTACAAGGTAATCATCCAGCGCTGAACGGCGATATAAGAAGACCGCCACCAGAACCAGGAGCGCCACCCAGAGCAGGGCTATAATGAGGCTTCGCATGTCCTTCTCGAGAACGACGCTGGCGGCGGCTATGGCAATTACGGCGCATGACGAAAGCGCCGCCAACCAATCCGTTCCCTGCGTTGTGGTTTCGGCGAACATGAGCAACCCTGCGATGAACAATACTGCCGCCATGGCGAAAAGAAGCGTGTCCACGGCCAACATGTTTTTCCCGACCGTGCCGCGCAATCGTTTCACAAGCGTGTCTGTCGCCTCGGGCACTTCAACAGGTGAATTGGCGGTCAGTGCCTGCCGAACCAAAGCGCGCATCCGAATGACGTCCTCTTCCAGTCGTTGAATCTTTTCGAGCGTCTCCCGGCGCGCGCTGTCGCGCATTTGCCCCTTGTCTGCGCGCTCCACCACGTCGCTTTTATACGCGCCAAGCGCCTTCAGATCATTGTCGCAGTCCACCACGAGCTGTTCCATACGCGCAAGGCAAAACCGCATGCGCGCCATATTTCTGGCAAGGGCCGCTTCTGTTTCCGCCAGACCTTCATTGACCGCAGATTCAGGGAAGCCCTGCTCTTCACCGATGCGCGCCCATTCCGCTTTGCGCCGCTCCAACGCAGACCGCATGCGCAACATATCGCGCAATTCATCGCCATACGACACAAAGAGCGGCTTCTCAGCGTCGGCCAACAGCGGCGTTGGAATCTTGACATCAAACGCGTCTTCATCAAATGATTCCAAGGCCACATCAGCGACGCCCCCGGCCATATACGGGTCGTTTACCTCTCGCCATGCCAACAGGTTGTGATTATGCCGTTCAAGCGCTTCACGACTGCGCCGCAGGTCGTTGGTTTGGGAAAAGAAGGAGTCAATTGCGCAGTCTCCCACGCGCAATGCGATATTCAAGCGCGCGATTTCGTCTTCTATAACCGTCAACTGCTTGGCTGTTGAACGCTGTTCTAATTCAAGAGCCCGATGTAAACGGTCTTTTACGCGTTGGAGCGCCTGTTCGTATTTTTCGAGAGAAGCGATGTGCGTTTCGCCATCGGACGCCGCCGCCAGCGCTTTCCGCCGTTTCTGCAATTCCTCGTGATAGCCATAAAGCAATCGCATGGGTTCAAAGGCGTCAAGCGGTATTTTGGAGGAATTGCGCCGCACAACCGCCGGCTTGCACTGTGGCGAAGGTTCCTCTTCCTCGTTTTCCGTGGCGCCCGTCGCTTCTTCCGCCGCCAATTCGTGGTATTTCGGCATCGCCAATTCCGCCCCAACCGGTTCCCGCTCCGAATCATCAGTTTCGCCGACCGCAAGGGGAGGCGGCGTGGGCTGTTTTTGTGAACCCGACGTATCGTCCGAAACGCTGGGCCGCTCGGCGTGAAAACGAACAAGTTGCCCCGGCTTGCGCAGCAATTCGGGATGCTCTTTCAAATGCAGGACGGGGGCGCTGTCGGGGATTTCCTCTTTCTCGGGAATAAACCATTTCTGGTGGCAGGCGACACATTTTGCCGGACGACCGTACATCTCCGGGGTAACCTGCATTTTTTGGCCGCAAAGACAAAAAATGCGCAGATTGTTGTGTTTCTGTTCTGTCATACTACAGTTATCGGTAACAACCAAACTCAAAACCGACCTGCCTGTCCGCCAGGCGCAACTGCCAAGACGACCCTGCATGCCGGGGCGAACTTGACGTTATAATCGTTGGCAACGTTATCTCTCCGACTCATCATGCGTTCACCATATATAAAAGCATACCATAAAAAGAGCAGGAGCGGCATGGGCATCGTAAAACTTTTTCATTTGGCAGACGGCGACGCGGCATTTTGGCTATTTTCAAAACGGTTATTCTGCGGCGGGTATGCCATTGCCGTTCTCCGCACTGGACGATGAAAAAGGGGGCGCCACAGCAGTATCGCCCCGGATGGGCTGCTCTTCAATGCGGAAAATAATCTCCCCGTCGCGGGTAAGTCGCCGAATGCGCCGTATTGTGGCTTCCATTTCAACGGGGTCTTTTTCTATATTCTCGACCCGTTGCCGCGCCTGTTCAACACGCATTTTGAGCGCGTCTATTTCCTTCCGCACCAATTCGAGTTGCTGCTCATTGCGCCGAAATTCCACATACCGCTCCTGGACATTTCTCTGCCTGGCATAACCGTATCCAACTGTTGCCACGAGAACAAGTCCCAAAAGCCATATAAGAATTTCTTTGCGCATGCCTGTCGGCGGAGGAAACCTTTGACGCTCCCTCCGCGCTATCCTTGTTTGCGGTTATTTCAGGTTAACGTTCGTGAATGCGGCAAGTCCCGGAAAATGCGCTTGTGCGCCCAGTTCCTCTTCAATGCGGAGCAACTGGTTGTATTTGGCGATCCGGTCGCTTCGGGAAGCGGAGCCCGTCTTGATTTGGCCCGCGTTGATTGCCACGGCAATATCAGCAATGGTGGCGTCCTCCGTCTCGCCGCTGCGATGCGATATGACAGTGGTATATCCCGCCCGATGCGCCATCTGGCAGGTGTCAAGCGTCTCGGTAAGCGTGCCAATCTGGTTTACCTTTACCAAGATGCTGTTGGCAACACCTTCCTTGATGCCGCGGCTGAGATATTCGACATTGGTGACAAAGAGGTCGTCGCCGACCAATTGCAGCTTGTCGCCCAGTTTATCGGTAAGCGTCTTCCAGCCTTTCCAGTCATTTTCGCTTAGTCCGTCTTCAATGGAAATGATAGGGTATTTCTTTGCCCAGCCGGCCCAATAAGCGACCATGTCGTCCGCGCTGTTGGTTTTATTTTCCGCCTGAAGCACATATTTGCCCTTCTCGTAAAACTCGCTGGAGGCCGGGTCAAGGGCAATAAAAATATCCTTGCCCGCCTTGTATCCGGCGTTCTTGATCGCTTTGAGTATAACCTCTATCGCTTCGACATTGGACTTCAGATTAGGGGCAAAGCCGCCCTCATCGCCTACCGCGGTATTCAGGCCGGCGTCCTTCAGCACTTTTTTCAGCGCGTGGAACACTTCGGCGCCCATGCGCAGCGCTTCACGGAAACAAGACGCGCCCGCCGGCATGACCATGAATTCCTGCACATCCACATTGTTATCAGCATGGGAACCCCCGTTGAGAATATTCATCATGGGCACAGGCAGCGTATGCGCATTAACACCGCCGATATAACGATACAGGGGCAGTTCAAGCACTTGCGCAGCCGCCTTCGCAGTGGCAAGGGAAATACCCAGAATCGCGTTCGCGCCCAATTTTCCCTTGTTTGGCGAGCCGTCCAGGGCGATCATGGTTTTGTCCACTTCCCGTTGCTCAAGCGCGTCAAGTCCGATGAGCTCCGGCGCAAGAACATTATTAACATTCTTGACCGCCTTCAGTACACCCTTGCCCAGATAGCGTTTCTTGTCGCCATCTCTCAGTTCCACCGCCTCATTTTCTCCGGTGGACGCTCCGGAAGGCACCGCCGCACGGCCCATTACACCAGATGTCAGATATACATCCACCTCGATAGTGGGATTGCCGCGCGAGTCCAATATCTCACGGCCAATAATACTCGTAATTCTCGTCATTTCCGCAAACTTCCTTATTTCCGTTGTTTCTATACACCACTGCAAAACAGCGTCTGTTGCTGTTTACTATTCAACATAATACTTGCGGCTTATTCCTTCCACGGGAAAAGCAAATCCCGGAAACCGCGACACAAGTATTCATCATTGTCGTCGCCAAAATCAATAACACACGTTTTGTCGTGTTTGCCGCCTGCGGCGATATG
>DSBB01000198.1 GCA_011046175.1 Candidatus Hydrogenedentota bacterium
CCAATCATCTTTTTGTCAAATCATATTTTTCAGGTATTACGCTGTACCAATTTAATATTATGCCCTGCTATTTTTTATCCCTGCCGCCAACAACAAGGCGACAACTCCGAACAGGAAACATTGTTGAAGGATTATCCCGCCAGTATCCATGTTGTTTATGTGCATGCAATTAACGAGCATTTTCCCCGGTTGCTTGGGTCAATCGGTTTTTACGCCCAGCAGCGCAAATATTTCCCCGGCTTTTCCGATTTTTTCGCGGGGTTTTCCTTTGATCGCGCCCCGCCGCTGTTCCAGCGCGTCAATCTTTTGCCAGTCCTCATAGGTAATGAATCTGGTATTGGATTCCGCCAGCAATGCGGCCACGGATTTTGTGGGGTGGTTGTCTTTCGATATGAGGGATTCCCTGTCCTCAAGTATGCATTGCACCGTTTCGCGACAGCACGGCTTGTTTGTACCGATAACGCCGTTTGCGCCGCGTTTCACCCATCCAGCCACATAAACGCCCGGCATGGGGGCATTCCCGTCTTGGACACGTCCCTTGATGTTGGGTATAACACCCTTGGCGGTGTCGTAGGGCAATTTTTCAATACCACCGGCGACGTGGCCTATGCCGGCCAGTGCGATTCCGCAGGGTATATGAACAAGCGTGTTTGCCAAGTTGAGGAACAACACGCCGGTCACGCATGTTGTCCCAAGAATGGCAAACGGGGTCAATTGAAAGTGTAGATGAATGCGTCGCGGGGTCTCGCTTTCTTCGGAATACGTTTTTTGAATCTTTTGATACGCCTCCGCCAGCCGCCGGTTTTCCTCCGAGATATCCTGTGCGTTCAAATCGTCGTGCATGTGGACACTGCAATCCGGAATTGCCGCAAGGTGTTCCAGTTCATCAGGGGAAAAACGCGCCTGCAACGGCCCGCGTCGGGCGACAATGTGGATGTCGCGAATGGCGCTTCGGCTCAATGCCTCGAGCGCCCGGCCGGCAATGTCGGTGTTCTCCAGAAGGTTCGGCGGGGTTGCCAGGATTCGCGCCGCGTCAAGGGCGGCGTTTCCCGCGCCTATTACCACCGCAGACGGTTGCGACAGGTCAGGTTCAATCGGCCTTCCGGCCAATCCGCCGTTATACCACCCGGCGAAATCACAGGCGCTGTAACTCCCCGCAATGTCCTCGCCCTGAATATCCAGCCGCCTTGGCGTCGCCGCGCCGGTTGCGAGAATCACGGCATCCAACGAATCCAACAACTCCTTGACGCTGACATCCTGTCCGACATGCACGTTACCAAACCAGGAAAACCCGTCTTCCCGGGCTATGCGGTCAAAGGTGCGGGTAACATTTTTGATATTCATCCTGTCTGGCGCGACGCCGTCGCGGACAAGCCCGAACGGAACCGGTCGTTGCTCGAACATGAACACTTCGCAGGGGCGCGCCAAGCGCAGGAGATAGTCGGCGCAGTAAAAACCGGCTGGGCCGCTTCCAACAATGCCGACACGCAGCGTACGAGTATTTTCAGTCATACATTATAACCCTTAAGATTTCGTTTGAGAACAGGCCACGCGGAAAAATACCGGAAGAAGTTGCGTTTGCGCGTAAGACGCGCCAAATTATTCGGGTTTTTGCGGCGGTTTGCGCAAGATGCGCGCCACCAGGCCGATGGTGGTGAGAATGAACCCGATGACCACACAGGCTACACCGCCAAAATACGCGCCCACGGCCCACTGGCTGCGACCAATCAATCCGTAGATAATGACGGAAACAAGTCCGATTAGCGCTAGGAACACGCCTGTCATGGTTAAGTCGGTTTTGCTTTTTTCCTGCACCGGCGGCGGCGAATCATCCAGCAATTCCTGCAACTCTTGGAAAGAATACAGCAGCTCCGGTTTGTGTTCGAGCCTTTCAAGCAAAGCCATCTTAACGCGATGATCAAGCCATACCCGCGTCATCTCGCGAAAGATGATGTATGCGAGGGTGATGGCGGCTGCGATAAGAGGTATGGCAAAGATATAGGTGCGCATGGACATCCATGAGGCTGACGCTGCAAACGATAACCGTATTTGTGAAAAGCGCGGCCGGACACCGTTGTCCGACCGCGCAAGAACAACGTGCTTTTCAGTCGCGCCTATGCCCATGTCATGGCGGTAGGTTTCTCGAAAATCAGGCTTTGCTTCAAGAATGTCACCGCTTTGGTAAGACCTTCCCAATTGGACATGAGGCTGTCTTCGTGCTCTATGCTGATGGGTCCGTCATAGCCCACCAAACGCAGCGTGGAGAAGAAATCGTTCCACCATTTCAGGTCATGACCGTAACCACAGGTACGGAAAATCCATGAACGCTTCAGTTCTTCGCTGTATGGCTTGGCGTCGTTTACGCCGTTGACCGACGTGTTTGTCGGGTCAACAATGGAATCCTTGGCGTGGACGTGATAAATTGCGCCGGCGAGCGCTTTCACGCATTCGACGGGCTTCATTCCCTGCCAGAACAAGTGGCTTGGATCGAAATTAACGCCGAGACTGTCGCCGCATGCGCTGCGCAGTTTCAACATGGTTTCCGTGTTGTAGACCACAAAGCCGGGATGAATTTCGAAGGCGTACTTGACGCCGTTGTCCTTCAGCACCTTGTCCATCTTCGACCAATAGGGAATGACTTTTTCATTCCATTGCCATTCGAGAATGTCCAAATAATCAGGCGGCCATGCGCACGTGACCCAATTTGGCTTTTTGTCGCCGGGGCCCGAACCGGGGCATCCCGCGAATCCGTTGACCACGCCGACGCCGAGTTCGTTTGCCAGTTTAATGGTGTCCATAATCACTTCATGGTTCGCCTTGGCAAAATCCTCATCAGGATGGATCGGATTTCCGTGGCAGCTGAGCGCGCTGATTTCCAGCCCTTCGCCTTTCAGCATGGCCATCAACTCGTCGCGCTTCGGCTTGGAGTCAAGCATTTCCTTCGCGGGGCAATGGGCGCCGCCGGGATAATTTCCCGTACCCAGTTCGACCGTCTGCAATTCAAGCGGACGTATCATCTCAAGGACTTCTTTCAGCGGTTTGTCACTGAACATCACCGTCAATAAACCGAGTTTCATTGTCTCTTCTCCTTGTATTTTGAGTTGTCACATTTCTGCGTACCCTGAACTCATACTTTCTGCCATCTCTTTGTCGCGGCGGCTTTTTCCACCGCCTCGAGGACCGACTGGCACTTTACCGCGTCTGCAAATGTGGGATAGTTGATTTTCTTGCATTTCAGTCCGCACAGGAATTCATAAATCTCATGGACGAAGAGGTGTTCGTACCCGATGATGTGTCCCGGCGGCCACCACGCATGCACATAGGGATGGCCGATATCGCACGCCAGCACTTTTCGGAAGCCCTGCGCCGTGGGCGGATCGCTTCGGTTGAAATATTCGAACTGGTTCATGTCTTCCTGATTCCAGATGACCGAACCTTTGCTGCCGTAGACCTCGATGCAATTGTAATTGCGTCTTCCGGGGGCGAAGCGCGTCGCCTCGAAAGACGCCAGCGTATTGGCGTTTTTGATGCGTCCCATAAAGATTGCCGCGTCGTCCACGTCCACCGTATCGAATTTCTTGCCTTTGCCGCCGCGCGCATCCCATGCGCCCACGTCGGAATCAGCGACCACGCGCTTCTTGATGAAGGTTTCCAGAGTGCCTGCCACTTCGCATACGTCGCCCACGAGAAAATGGCACAAATCGGTTATGTGCGCCCCGATATCGCCAAGCGCCCCGGAGCCGGTATGTTTTTTCTTCAGGCGCCACACCATCGGAAAATCGGGATCAACAATCCAGTCCTGTTGATACGCGGCGCGGAAATGGAAAATATCCCCCAGTTCGCCCTTGCTGATCATTTGTTTCATCGTCTGCACTGCGGGCGCGAAACGGTAGGAGAATCCGCACATGTGCTTTACGCCGCCTTTCTCGGCCGCCGTCAGCATTGCCTTCGCTTCTTTCAGCGTATTTGCCAGCGGCTTCTCGCACACAATGTGTTTACCCGCTTTGGCCGCCTCGATGGCGATTTCGGGATGCAGGAAATTGGGTGTGCAGATGTCAACAATGTCAATGTCGGGCCGATTCACCACTTCCCGCCAATCCAGCGACGTTTCTTGCCAACCATAGCGTTGCGCCACCTCCAACTCTTCCTTAAATTTTCCGCACATGACCTTCATTACCGGCTTGACCGGTGCGTCGAAGAACATGTCCACTTTGCGCCAGGCGTTGCTGTGCGCCTTTCCCATGAAATTGGCGCCGATAATGGCGACATTCACAGTCTTTTTAGCCATGCTAGAACCCTCCGCGAGGTTAGAGAAGTTGTTTCCCGCCGGCACGCGACCCGCACCGGCGCACAGTTGAATATGAGTAATACGCGCACAGCCCTTCCATGCGCGCTCCTTGTATAAGAGTACCGAATTTCATTGGCCAAGTCAACTAAACAACAGGCAATTGTCGAAACTCGTTAAAAATGTCCCCTGTATAACTCTTTAGAAATGTCTCCTTAAACTAGACTTCCGAAAGGAGGTCCAATGGAAAGAGGATATTTATTGATGAGCAAGAAGGAACGGCTTCGCAAGAGTGTTGTGGAACGCATAGCTTCCGGTGAATTTATGTAGGTGGAGGCGGCAGCGTTACTTGGCTTAAGTGCGCGGACTTATCTACCATCGTTATCGTCTGGAAGGTGATGCGGGTTTGATACACCGCAACCGGGGCCGTCAGTGCTCGGGCTGAACAAAACCGCCGGAATTGCGCAAACGAATTCTTGAGCGCTACGACGAGATTTATCAAGGGCTTAGGCCGACGCTGGTTTCCCCAGCGCACCGATCTGCGGGACATCTTCTGCCACGAATACACCCGCGTACTGGCCAATGATTGGACTATCACGTACAACGGCATGACCCTGCAAGTCCTGAAACTTAATAAATTGCTGCACGCACTGCTGTCCTAATTTGGACAGCAGTGATGTCATGTATTACAATCGAAAC
>DSBB01000508.1 GCA_011046175.1 Candidatus Hydrogenedentota bacterium
CCAAGAATCCTGTTCCTTCTTTATCGTAATAGACCACGACGTTATAAAGTGTATCTTACAGCACACTGCCGATGTTCATCAATAGTAGGCTCTTGTCCTTTTCCGCTTTGCCGATATGAGATAAGAGAGATATCCGTCCATAGCGTCCATGACGTTTATCGCATCCGCATGAAAAACTATCTGTGCTTACCGCTTTTGAATATGTCTTTGTCCAGCATGCCGTAGGGCGTGAAACTGCCGCTCAGCGTCAGGTAAATGGCCAGGGTGACCGTGATGGCCGTGCCCGTGAAAATGGCGAGCATAATGGCTATCTGGTATTTGATGGCGGTCATCGGGTCGGCGCCGCCGAGGATGACGCCGGTCATCATGCCGGGCAACGACACGACGCCGATGGTGGCCATAGTGGCGATGGTCGGGCGCAGCGCCGCTTCGAGCGCCTCGCGCATGAACGGCAACACGGCTTCCTGCAGGGTTGCGCCCGCCGCCAGCGCGGTCAGATAGGTCTTTTCCCGCTTGTGAATGGCTTCGTAAAAACCGCGGATGCCGACGATGTCGGCGCGCAGGCAATTTCCCAGGATCATGCCCGCAATAGGAATGACATAACGGGCGTCCAGAATCGGATTGGGACGGATAATCACAAACAGGAAAAGAAGAAGGGGCGCCAGCACGCCCGCCAGCAGCGCAACGGCCAGTGGAAAGGCGAAACGACCGACGCGCAGCCCGCAGCCCCGCACAATGGACGCGTCGGCAACCATGACCATGACCGCTATCCACGCGAAGTTTATCCACGGATTGTTCCATTGGAATACGACTTGCAGATAGAAACCGACAAACAGCAGTTGGGCGGTCATGCGGAGAACGCTCAAGACGGTCTCGCTTATGAGCGATACGCCATACCACAGGAACATGCCCAGGGGAAGCAACAGCAGGGCATATCCCGCCGCCAGTTGAGGATATGTAATGTCCGAGGCGCTCATGACGGCGTCTCCTGTTGAATTTCCGTCATGTTTGCAATGGCGCCGGACAGGGCGAACTCGCGGATGTCATGAGACACCGAAAGGATTGTCAGGTCGTCGCGGGCGCAAAGGTAATCACGCACCGCCTGTTTCGATGCGTTGTCCAACGCCGAGGCGGCTTCATCCAGCAATAGAATGGGGCGTTGCAGCAGCAACGCCGCAATCAGCGCCACCCGTTGTTTTTCGCCGCCGGACAGGGCGCCGGCGGGTTTTTCCAGTAGCGCAACGGGCAACAGGAATGCGGCGAACAGGCGAAGCGCCGCCTGTTCATCATAGGCGAGGCGTCGGTTGATGCGATAGGAAAAGGGACGGGTCAGCGCGTCCCGGGTCATGCCCTCGCCCAGCTCGGGCTCCTGCGCCACATAGGCGAGTTGCCCGCGCACCTGCCAGATGTTTTGATGTGTTACGTTTTCGCCATTAACAAAAACGTTTCCGCCAGCGCAGGGAGCAAATCCCATAATACAGCGCAGCAAAGTGGATTTGCCGGAACCTGAAGGTCCCGTGAGCGTTGTCTTTTCCCCGTGCGCCACAGCCAGGGTAAGATCAGAGAACAGGTGGACGCCCCCGAAATTAACTGTCAGGCCGTCTATGCGTATTGCGTCAGTCATGACATCAAGGTATTCCACATCCGGTAGTTCAACATTCCTTGCCCTGCTCTGAACCGTCAGACTTTACATCAGGCTCATTCTTGCGCGGGGCGGGACGGCACGACGGCATGGGTCCATAGTTCTCTTCGTAGAATGCGCGGATGCGCGCGAAATCCTCTTCAATATTACCGGTGGTATATATCAAATCGCCGCTGCCGGTGCGCTTGGTCTTGTAGTTGATGAACCACGGCCACACGGGGATGCCGGCTTCATTGGCGATATAGTAAAAGCCGGTTTTCCAGTGTTCAACATTCTTGCGCGTGCCTTCCGGAGGAATGACAATATACATGCGCTCGCTCTTGTTCAGCGCCTTCACCATCTGGCTGACGACGCTTGCCGAGGCGCCGCGGTTGATGGGAACGCCGCCAAGATAATACCAGAGGACGCGCAGGGGCCACCAAAAGTGGGTGTGCTTCATCATGAACCATATCGGCACGTCGCTCGCCGCCGCGCTGAGCAGCGTGAAGAACAAGTCCCAGTTGCTGCTGTGCGGCGCGGCGGCAACCACCGCCTTGGGGACAGGACATTTCCCGCCCTCAATGCCCCAGCCCAGCAGTTTCACGACAAGTTTTGCGGCGTATCGCGCAAGCGGATTTACTTTCGAACGCGCTATGGGCGTATATGACATAATTCCTTAAACCTTTGCTCCACAGAGCCCCCGTCAAGATGCGTATACTCTACAGGGATGAACTGTTTAATATCAAACAGAGTACCGGTCTGGCAGGTAACGATTATGGATATCCCGATACAGAAATACACGCATGGCGAAGGCGCCCCACTCCGCAAATATCCCATCCGCGTCGCAGATATTCATCGCTGCGGCAACCAGACCGCATCTTATTGTAAGCCAAAGGCTACAATAAAATTGCCCCTGAGAAAATTCAATATTCAATCGTTTCCATTTATTTCTTCATCGTTGATCACCACAAATTGCCCGCGTATCATGCACCATGGAGCGGCTGTGGTTATGGCGATTTCATGGCCGCCCCCGCTGAAATCGCAGGGCTCCGTCACGGCATGGCCGTAATAGGCGTTTCCATGGCGGAAGACATTTCGTTCACGCCATTCGTAGGCAAGCGGCTTGCCGTTCAAATGGATGGCGTATGCGCTGTCGAGGTCGGTTCCGTCCGGGCTTTTTTCACTGTGGCGCATGGTGAATTGCAGACGGTGGCGTCCCGCCGGGAAATTGAGACCCGCCCTCGACCGGGTTCGGGGGCGTTTTGTGTTGATGCACCGCCTGCAGCCACACGGCGGTAATGCCCAGCGCCGCCGGGTAGTCCGTCTGCTCCGCCAGTCGTTGGAAACCGCCCACGTCGCTGAAGCGGGAGTCAATGTGGCCGCCCGCGTTGTATTCGTAGAGGATCATATTCCGCGCCCAGTCAGGCATGCCGTCCGGCACATGCAGACCTATGGAATCGTACCAGCGCTGCGCCTCTTCACGGAACACTTCGCCCCACGCGCGGACATCCAGCGACGCCCCGTCCTCCACGTCTCGCACCCAGACCGCCTGCGCCTCGATGAGCGCCGATTCGCCTAGCGCGAGACGCCAGCAGGCGTGTATGTCGTGTCCCACCGCGCCGTCACGCTTGCGGAAGGTATAATGCTCCGTAACGCCCTTGTACGCCGGCGCAACCAACAGGCCGCCGTCGCAACGCGCCATGTAGAAGGCGCGCGGGTTCCACTCCAGCGCCGCATCAGGCAGGTTGAGGGCCGCATACATGCGCACACCAGTCACATCCTGCGTTTTCCCGGAGGTGTTTTCATACGCGACCGTCCGCAGCCACGCATGTTCACCCAACGCGGGGAAAGGCGTGTGCCGCCACGACAGTTTTCCCGTGTCCTTAACGTAATGCGCCACAACCTCACCCCCGTCCAATGTTTCCTGCGCAACCGCGGCGCTCTCCGCATCCGTCAGAAACCAGTCATCATTCACCTACGCATTCACCGGCCAACCGTTTCCCGGCACCAACACCTTTTTGGAATCACGCCTCCACTCCAACCATCCGCGCTTGTCCATGCGTGAGCGCGCCGCGTCCTGCGCACCCGACAAAGCCGCAATCATAAAGATTGCCGCCAACGAAACAACAAACATGGTGGCGTGGCTGAATTTCATCTTCTTGTGTTATCTCCGCATACATCCACAGTCATACCCGCGAACTCCGCGCATCAAAGCGTTCAACATGAAAAAAGCGGCTGCAAATAATCGAGGTTTTGATGGAGTCTGCATCCCTTATCTTTTTTGCACACGCTGTCCCTCACCCGACAGATGAGGGACAACCGCTCATGAATCTTTCGCTTCCGCCGCAAACGATCACCCGCTTTTTCAAACGGGCGCGGCACGTTTTCCGTCACAATGATACCTTCCGGGAATGAAAATAGTCCAGCAGGTCCCGGGCTGTTTTTCATCGGGGCATCGGGTCAGGGACAGACGCTCATGAGGCTTTGCCTCCCCCGTAAACGATGAAAATATCGTGGGAAGGTATGGGACTTATGGGGCTTATGAGACGTATGGGATATTGAATCCGCGTCGTAAATTTTCAGAGCGGACGCCGGTTCCTTTCGTCCGTTCTTCCTGCCGGAAGGGACATAAAAAACCGGGCATCAGGTATTGTTTCCTGATGCCCGGCAAGATTAGCGCCGGCGACGACCTACTCTCCCACGAAGTTGCCCTCGCAGTACCATGGGCGCTGACAGTCTTAACTTCCGTGTTCGGAATGGGAACGGGTGTGGCCCTGTCGCTATAGCCGCCGGCAAAAACATGTTTGACAGTGATGCAAGGGTAATCAAAAGACGTTTCACGATTATTGAGCGGGGATCAAAGTTGATCTTATGAGTTCATAAAGACCAAGCCTCACGAGTGATTAGTACCGGTCAGCTGAACATGTCGCCATGCTTACACCTCCGGCCTATCAACCTGGTAGTCTTCCAGGACTCTTTAGGGCGTTAAAGCCAGGGAGATCTTATCTTTAGAGGGGCTTCGCGCTTAGATGCTTTCAGCGCTTATCCCTGCCGAACATAGCTACCCGGCGGTGCCACTGGCGTGACAACCGGAACACCATAGGTTCGTTCATCCCGGTCCTCTCGTACTAGGGACAACTTCCATCAAATCTCCTGCGCCCGCATAGGATAGGGACCAAACTGTCTCACGACGTTTTAAACCCAGCTCGCGTGCCACTTTAATCGGCGAACAGACGAACCCTTGGGACCTGCTTCAGCCCCAGGATGTGACGAGCCGACATCGAGGTGCCAAACCTCCCCGTCGATGTGAACTCTTGGGGGAGATAAGCCTGTTATCCCCGGCGTACCTTTTATCCGA
>DSBB01000058.1 GCA_011046175.1 Candidatus Hydrogenedentota bacterium
GTGGACAAAATACTGCTTGTTATCGGCGACGGCGGCGAAGTGATAGACACAATGGTTCCCTTTTACCGTCTGGGCGAGGATTTCGAGGTGGTGGTTGCCGCGCCGGAAAAACGCGTCTATCATCTGGTGCAGCATGAACACGCCCCGAACTGGGACATCACCGTTGAATCACCCGGCTACACGATGCAATCGGACATCGCCTTCCGTGATGTCAACCCGGACGACTACATCGGCCTTGTGTTGCCGGGCGGGCGCGCGCCGGAATTCCTGCGTTATGACGAACACCTTATCCGCATTGTCCGGGATTTCTTTGCGAAACGGAAACCGGTGGCGTCCATCTGCCACGGCATCGAAATACTCGCCGCGGCCGATTGCATACGGGGCGTTGAGGTGACGACCATCCCCCGGTGCCGGTTCGATGCGGAAGTGGCGGGCGCGCGCTATCTGGAACAGCCGCTTGTCATCTCCGGCAACCTGTATTGCTGCCGCTTCAAGCGCGAATGTTCCGCATGGATGAAGGCATTTGTCGCCGCCTTGCGCGACCATTCACATCCCTGAAAACGGCGCGCGCCCGTCCCCCCATGCGGGAGAGACGGGCGCGGCAACACTTTTTCCTCAAAGAAACAAATCAGAAGCAGATTTCCGTTTCAATAAAGAGGTAGTCGTAGTCGTCATCCTCATCACCATTCCACACAAACAGGCCGTTGCCGATAATGGCGTTGCGCTCCAAGCCGTCTGAACCGAAGAAGTGCGCATAGCCGGCGCGGACGGTGAGGTCTTCGCTGTAACGGTAGTCGGCGTAGAGGCCAAGCTCCCAGCCAAGGGTTGAATCGGCGTTGTCGCGCCAGAACCACCAGCCGAGGTCCGGGGCTTCTTCGTCCACTTCAAGATAAGCGCCCACCAGCTTCAGGCTCAGGCATTCCGTGGGGGTCACTTCCACGCCAAGACTGTAGAACAGCACATTGGACATGGTGGCCTTCAGATCGGAGTTCGGATCGTTGTCAAGGAACTCGCTGTATTTGATGTTCGAGCCGAGCCGGTTAAAGGGCATGTCAATGTCTCTGCGCCAGAAATTGCCGGAATCGTCGCCGCCGCCAAGATACGCGAAGCGGGCGAACACGCGGGGCTGCCACGCGCAATCAAAGGTGTAGCCCAACTCCAGATTCACGCCGAATTCGTCATACTCGATATCCACGCGGCGGATGAGTCCTTTGCGCAATCCGTCGGGATCGCCGAACTGATAGGCCGCTTCGGCCTCGAAATCGAACGCGCCGACCACGCCCGCGCCGCGAAGGCCGAGCGTATGAATGTGGTTGCGGTCGCCAATAAGCGCCACGTCATCGCGCACGTAGAGCCAGTAGGCGTCCAGCGTCACATTCTCAATGCCGAGATAGGAGGCGTAAATGCCAAAAAGATCGGCGTCATCCTTCATGAAATCGCCTTGCATTTCCACCGTCTTCGCGGCGCACGCATGAATCATGAACGTTTCCTAAACATAAGAAAGCAGTATCGCGTCATAGGACGTGCCGGTAAAGAACGCCGATTCGTCGCCTCTGCCGATGAAGAAGGCGTTGCCCAGACTGAATTCCTGGCGCCCAACGCGCAGGTGCAAGGGGGTGCCCCACATATTCGCGACGTTGATGTAACCTTGATAAAGGTCAACATCATTGCCGCCGCTGCCGCGAAAATCGGCGCCGGTCAGATAGAGCGAACGAAAGTCTTCACCCCAGTAATTGTAGTAATCGAATTCGATGTACGCCGTTACGTCGTCGGTGAAGTCCGCCTTCACGTTCAAACGGGTGCGTTGTTCAATAAAGCTGAGTTCGCCAAGCGAATCGAGGTCGTAATAGTTGCCGCGAATACGCAGACTGCCGCCGACCTCAACCTGCTGCAATTCGGCCATGACCGGGATGCAGCATACTGTTACAAGCGCCACAAGCGCCAATATCCTTATACGCATAATATAATTCTCCCTGGTAGTTTGACACAAAAAACAACCCTTCACTATGTGCAATGCAGTTTCTGCCGCGCGTATCTTTTGACAGTGCATTCCTCCTTTCCCGATACCAAGTGGCGACACAATCTGTACATAAGCGCTTGCCCGCGGGGACGGCTCCTTTTCGCGCAGACAGCACGGAGCGCGTCAACCCCTTCAACCACACTTCTTGGCGCGTATTATCTACAATTACGAGATGCAGTTTCAAGCACTTTTACGCTTTTTATTGAATCCGCATCGGCGCAGAACAAAGGCCAAGGCCCGCGACATGTGAAACCGCGGAAATCACCATGATTTTGCGGTGGAAATGATGGTACACTACAATCCGATTGCATCAGGCATGGCCACGCCTCACCGGATGCCGGATTCTGACATTCCCATATGCGGCGCGGCAACAGTCAAACAGACCGGACATACGGAGAAACAACCATGAACAGTATTACACGGCGCGAGTTTCTGCAATATACCACCGTCGCCACGGCTGCAGCGAGCGCGGCGGGCGTTTCCCTGAATACGGCGGGCGCCAACGACCGCATCCAAATAGGCCTTATGGGCTGCGGCGGACGCGGCTCTTTTTTACTGCGCGAGTTTACCAAGCTGGACGGCGTGGATGTCCGCTATTTATCGGATCCGGACAGCAACCGGCTGAACAGCTGCGGCAAGGCCTTTGAATCCGTCACCGGGGCGACGCCCGAACGCACCGGCGATTTCCGCGAAATGCTTGAGGACGGGGAGGTGGACGCCGTCATCAACGCCACGCCCGACCACTGGCACGCGCTGGGCACAATCCTCGCGTGCCAGGCGGGCAAAGACGTGTATGTGGAAAAGCCCACGGCGCACAGCATCTGGGAAAGTCGGAAAATGGTGGAAGCTGCGCGAAAATACGAGCGTGTGGTGCAGGTGGGCGCGCAAAACAGAAGCGCCAAATACTGTCATCACGCATTTGACTACATTCGCGCCGGCGCGTTCGGCAATGTGCATTTTGTGCGCGTCTTAAACAGCAAGCAGCGTCCGGAAATCGGCAAGAAACCGGATGCGCCCGTGCCGGAAGGCGTGAATTATGACATGTGGCTGGGACCCGCCCCCATGCGTCCGTTCAACCCCAACCATTTCCATTACAACTGGCATTGGTTCTGGGATTTTTCCGGCGGCGACATCATCAACGACGGCGTGCATCAGGTGGACATCGCGCGCTGGCTGATTGACCGGAAATATCCGAAAAGCGTTACCTCCGGCGGCGGCGTTCACTATTTCAAAGACGACCAGGAAACGCCGGACACGCATACGGTAAACTGGGAGTACGACGGCTTGACCATGGTTTTCGAGCAAACCCTGTGGTCGCCGTACATGAAAAAGACGCCCTTGGAAGTGCGGGACCTGGAACAGCTGCCCGTGTGGCCGTTCAGCGGCACACGCATAGAAATCCACGGGACCAAACAGTTCATGTTTCTGAGCCGCCACGGCGGCGGTTGGGAAGCCTATGACGGCAACGGCGAATCGGTGGAGGTCAGCCACGACAATTTCACCGAGATCACCACAAAACATCTCGAACATTTCCTTGACTGCGTCCGAACGCGCAACACGCCGATGGGCGATATCGAAGACCTGCATTATTCCTCGCTGTTGTGCATGTACGGCAACATCGCATACCGCACAGGACGGCGCGTTTACGTCAACCCGGAAACGGAGGGATTCATCAATGACGACGAAGCGAACGCGCTGGTAAAACGCAGCTATCGCGAGCCTTGGGTGGTGCCGGAACAGGTGTGAGATTTCGACATCAACCATGCGGCCTTTTGCGGTATGAATTGAAGAATCTGACGCAACAAACAACCATGCAAAGGAGCGCCGTAATATGGAAGTAAACAGACGCCATTTCATGAAATGCGCCCTGGCCGCCGCCCCCGCCGCCGGCATCTTGTCGGGCGCGGCCTCAACCGACCAAGAAAAAGGAAGCGCGCCGCCGCTATGCGTTTTTTCCAAACACCTGCAATTTCTGAATTATAAGGAGCTGGCCGCCACCTGCCGAGAACTGGGCTTGGACGGCGTGGACCTGACGGTGCGCCCGGGCGGCCATGTGCTGCCGGAAAACGTCGCGCGCGATTTGCCCGACGCAGTCGAGGCCATTCGCGCCGAAGGTCTCGACGTGCCCATGATTACCACCCGCTTCCTGAGCGGCAATGACGCGGGCGTGCGGGAAACGCTGACCGCGGCCAAAGCGCAGGGCATCAACTATTTCCGCATCGGCAGCCATCGTTACGACGCGAACGGCGCGATCCCGGCGCAACTTGAAAAGGTTGTTGAAGACGTGCGCGGCCTGACGCGCATCGCCGAAGAAATCGGCATGACGGCGGGGTATCACAATCATTCCGGCATGTTTTACGTAGGCGCGCCGCTTTGGGACTTACACCGTGTTTATGAGGCCGTGGGCTCGGAACGCATGGGCGCAAATTTTGACACGGGCCACGCAACTGTGGAGGGCGCCTATGGCAATTGGCAGATAACCGCCCGACTCCTGGCGCCCTGGGTGCGCATGATGGCAGTCAAAGATTTCGTTTTTGAAGGAAGGCAACCGCGCTGGGTGCCCCTTGGCGAGGGGGTCGTGGACACGGCCGCCATGCTGGGCATTTTCCGGGAGCACGCCGGATTCCGCGGGCCCGTTTCCATGCACTTTGAATACAAGATTAGATCAAACGACGCCATGATCGAAGAAGTGCGCAAGGCCGCGGCTTATATGCGCAAAGAGGTATATCCGAAGGCGGGCTATGACTTCTGAACCGGCAACGCAAAGAGTTTCTTGTCCAGCACAACGCCGTTTTTGCCGCCGCTGATGAGGCGCGAGATTACCGCCGCGCCCGTCAATCAAACAGCATTATCTCCATCGGCAGCATGGCAGTCGTCGCGCCCATCGGCTCCCGTGTATCAAGATAATGGGCCAGCAGCGCGCAGCGGTCGGCGTCAATGA
>DSBB01000523.1 GCA_011046175.1 Candidatus Hydrogenedentota bacterium
AACGTCAAGTCAGTGTGTATTGCTTGGGTTGCGGGCAACGCCCGCGTTAGGGACTTTGAGTTAACGTCAAGTCAGTGTGTATTGCTTGGGTTGCGGGCAACGCCCGCGTTAGGGACTTTGAGTTAAAGACTTACGGAGTGAACGCATAAATGAGCGAAGAAGAACACTTGATACGTATTATGAATGATGATGCGCCGGAAGAAGAGCCCAGGGACCGGACGAAATGGATGTGGTTGGGCGTATTGGCGCTTTTTGTCGGAATGGTGGCCTTCTTTTGGGTGGATAGAAATCCCCGGCCCGTCGCCACAAGCGTGCGCGCCAAACACATACTCATCTCGTTTGATCCTGCAGACCCGGTTGACCGGGGCAGAGCGTATGAGCGGATTTCCGAGTTACGGGAACGCATCCTTGCGGGTGAAAGCTTTGACCGGCTGGCGCGCGCCAATTCCGACTGCTCCGTTTCCGCGCGCCGCGGCGGCGATCTCGGTTGGGCGCCGCGCGACAGTTATGCCGCGCCGTTTGAAGAGTTTTGCTGGGGCGCCCAAGTCGGCGAGTTAAGCGACATAATTCAAACGCAATTCGGATTCCATTTGGTTATTGTTGAGGACAGGCATATTGCCGAAGCGGACTTGTATGAGATAGAGTTGGAGCAGCGCGCTTTTGAAGAGTTGCGGCGGCAGAATCAAAATAGTGAGGGCGAAATCTGAGATTGGCGCAACGGGGTGGCGATGGCGCAGCGTCACAGGGGCGGGTTTTGCGCAAAAAGCAAATAGTGAGGCGAATGGTTGCCATACGGCGCGTCATGGGCGCTATGTTTGCCTGATCCGCGCAAAAGGTTTGGCTCAGGCATTGTTTTTATGTTGTAAACACCTTTTTGGAGAGCGTTTCATTGAAGACGATTTTCGAGCGCATATCAGACGTGGTTTGTACATGTTTTCCGGACATCAAAGCGGAGGATTTTGTTGTTGGCGCGCCCCCGTCACTGGATTTGGGTGATGTGGCTGTTCCGTTGTTTTCCATTGCAAAACGGCTGCGGCGCCCTCCGGTTGTTATCGCCGGCGAACTGTCGGCGTCCGCGCCGATTGGCGGTTTTATTGAATCCGCCGCCGCCGCCGGCCCGTATGTAAACTTCAAGTTGAACCGCAATGTCGTCGGCGCGGAAATTATCGGGGAAATTATCAGGTCGGGCGGTTGCTGGGGAAGCAATAATACCGGCGCGGGCAAAAAGGTTTTAATCGAGCACACCAGCATCAATCCCAACGCAAGCCCGCATGTGGGGCGTGGGAGATGCGCCATGATAGGCGACAGTATCACCAGGTTGTTGCGTTTTGAGGGGTATGACGTGGAAGTTCATTATTATGTGAACGACATGGGACGGCAAATCGGGCTGCTTGTGCTGCTTGCCGATGAGTTGCGTCAACTTACTTTTGCGCAGATACTTGACGCGTATGTCGAGGCGAACAAGCGGGCGGAGGAGGAACCGGAATTTGCTCGACGCGGTTATGAGTTGCTGGCAAAAATAGAAGAGGGCGATGAGGAAACACAACGGAAGTTTCATGCCGTCACCGCTCTTTGCTTAAAAGGGCAGTTGGCCGTTCTGGAACGTCTTGGCGTTTCTTATGATGTTTTTGATCGGGAATCGCGTTATGTAACCGATTCCCGCCTCGATATTGTTGAAAGGGCGTTGACCGAGAAAGGCGCGCTTTTTACGGATGAAGACGGCAGACGTGTGGTTGACCTGTCAAAACTCGGTTATGAGCCCGAGGAGGGGCGTTATTTCGTGTTGCGGCGCGCCAACGGTTCATCCATGTATGGCTGCCGGGACCTGGTCTATTCCATTGACAAACATGAGCGCGGCGCGTCGTTGAATCTGATGGTGTTGGGGGAGGATCACAAACTCTATGCGCAGCAGTTGGCGCTCATGCTTGAGGCGGCGGGTATCCCCGCGCCGGAAGTGGTCTACTATGCGTATATCCTTCTAAAGGATGGGAAAATGTCCACCCGCCAGGGGAAGGTGGTTTTACTGTCGGATTTTCTTGATCAGGCCGCAGCGCTCGCGCTCGAACGGGTACGGGAACAATTCCCCGATATTGCGTCTGAAGAGCAACATGCGATAGCGGAACAGGTGGCCGTTTCAGCCATACGATTCGCCGTGCTTCGTGTGCGGCCCAATAAAAACGTTACATTCGACATGGACGCCGCCTTGTCGTTTCAAGGTGATACGGGCCCCTATATCCAGTATAGCTGCGCCCGCATTCGTTCGATCCTTCGCAAACATAAAGAGCCGATTCCCCAGGCGCCTGATTCATCATTCAAAGTCGAAACGGATGCTGAATGGATGTTGTTGATGAAACTTGCCGCGTTCCCGCAGGTGGTGGCCGACGCAACAGCGCAACGTGTGTGCGCAGGCATAGCGAATTACGCGCTTGAACTCGCTCATGCGTTTACCGCTTTTTATCATGAATGTCCCGTGCTGACCGCCGATGATGAAAGCGTCAGGCGCGCGCGCATTTTTCTGTGCAGGGCAACGCTGCAAACCCTCGGTAACGCGCTGCACATACTGGGAATCGAAACTCCCGAAAGAATGTGACGGGCGGCGGGGACGCTTCACCGTGCCAAGCCATGCGTGTTATGCCCGGCGGTTCTTGGCGAAGATTTCCAGCGCGTTGCCGCGCATTATGCGTTCCACCAGCGACGGCGCGTCTCCTTCCGCAAGCCAGCCTTCTTGAATCAGTTCCACAATGGCCTGAGTGACGCCCCGTCGCGCAATAGCGGCGTGTCCGACAGACATCTCAACCGGGATGTAGTCTCCGCCGAAGGCGAACAGCTTGCAGGCGGGCGCCGCCATGATGAACTCCTTCAGGAAACGCACCGACGCCGCGGGATTGATAATCCACGCCCAGCACATGTCCACGCAGGCGTTGCGGTACTGTTTGGCGATTGCGATGGCCTCGTCTTGATAAGGATAGGCAATGTGAAACAGGGAGAACATGGTGTCCGGATGTTCCTTGAGAATGGGGCATAAATCGGACAAATTATCACGAACGCGCGCTAGCGGCATGCCGCCGTGTCCCGCGTAATAGCCGGTGTGCAATTTGACGACCAGCCCGTACTCGGCGGCTTTTTTCATGCAGTAATGGAACATGAACCCCTGTATTATTTCGAGTTCCTCAGATGAGAGGGAGGCTTTTCGGGCGTAACGCTTGAACAAGGGCGCGGCGTCTTTCGCGTCGGCATTTAAAAAATTCAGGGAGCGCCAGTAGGCGCACTGGCTTTTAATGGCGACCGCCTTGCTGCCGTATTGATCAAAACAGGCGTCAATCGCCGCCATTGCTTCCGGCAGGGTTGTTACCTTGCTGCCGAGCGTTTTCTCGAGTATTTTCAGGTCAGGTGGCGCGCACAGCGGGTTGATTGACAAGTCCACCCCGAGCAAATCAGCGGGCTCCATTTCGGCGAACAACGGCTTTTGAAGATAATTTACATGGGCGTATTCAATATTGGCGATGTCGCGCAGGAGGCGCGTATAAAAGCCCGGAGCGGCGTGTTCTTGAAGTCGTTGCGAAATACGTTCGTAATTATCAGCGCGCAAGTCCTCTTCGTCAAATAGGGCGCGCAGGGTTTCCCGTATGCACAACTGATAACCCGTGTGGCGGCAGCGTTCATAGTAGGGCGCCGCCAATTCCCATTTTTTCGACAGGGGCACATTCCATGCCTGCGTCTGTTTGTAGTCTTCGGCGGGCATGCCCGCCACTTGCAGATCGCTGTCGGTGTAATGGCAGAGCAGCATTCCGAAGTCCGGCGCCGCAAGATGGCGCACCTCTTCGCGGGCGCCGCGCACACGCAGTGACTCGTCAACAAAATGTTCATGGGTGTCCACAAACGGCGTCTTTCCGACCAGCTCCGCCGTTGTTTCGTAAAGGGATGTTCCGCCCGCAAATGAAGGTGTTGCCGGTTCCGAAGCGTCGGCCTTTGCGCCGGGTACGATAAACTGCGTGCCAGCAATGGCGCTCGACGCGCCCAGAAAAGTTCTTCGGGTCAATGGGTCTTTCACTGAATGGGTCTCCTGTACGGTTGATGCGTTCCCTGCAATGATTGTAGTACGAATAAATACGGGAATCAATTTGTTTTGGCCGCGTTGCGTGAACAATAGTGAAACCCCGTGTGGGACATTGTGGTCTGACCCATATATAATGTAGTTGCACAGTTTTCCGCGGCAGGATGGAGCATCAGATATTAAGCAACCACGATAACGTAAAGGAACCGACCATGTATACGAGATACACACTGCTGAAACTTTCCCTTTTTGTATTTTTATTTGCGGCGATGTCAATATGCCCGGCGCTTGTTGCCCGTGAAATCGAGATCATCGAGTCGCCTGAGGTAACTCTTGTGGACGAGGAGGGCGCCGGCAAACTCTACCGCGTTGGCGAACATCCGGTGTTGGTGATGGAGGGAACCCCGGAAGAAATGGGCTATCAGCATGGCCGGTTGCTCGCCGCTCATATCCATAATGTGTTGACGCAGGGATACACGCCGAAGGCGCTTTGGGATCGGGGCTATTCGAGAGAATATGTTATGGCCCAGTCGGAGCGCATGGACAAATTTTTTCCTGAAGCAATACGGGAAGAATTGCGGGGACTTGTCCGGGGGTTGCACGCCGCCGGCTACACGGACCTTGCCTATGAAGATGTGCGTATTGGAATTACGCAGGCGGAAATTTTGCATTTTCCGCCGGACGGCCCGCCCGCGTGTTCTAATTTCGCCTGTTGGGGCAAGTGGACAACTGATGGACGGCTGCTGCATGGGCGCAATCTTGACTGGAATATCAAGGGGGACTTGCAGGACGACCACGCCATTCTTATTTGGCGTCCCAAGGGCGGCATTCCCTTTATGATGGTGGGCTGGGCCGGCGGACTCGGCAGCGTCAGCGGTATGAGCAGCGAAGGAATCACCATAGGGG
>DSBB01000027.1 GCA_011046175.1 Candidatus Hydrogenedentota bacterium
ACAGCAATACGCGCGGGCGCATGGCCTGCCAGCGTCCAAACACCACCTTCTGTTGGTTGCCGCCGCTGAGCGTTGCGATGGGTTGTTCGATGCTCACCGCCCGCACACGCATCTCTGAAACAACATTTTCCGCCAGGGCGCGTTCCGCTCTGGCGCTAATCCAACCAAAACGCGGCAGCCGCCTTAAAAAAGCGAGAAATGCCCCGTCCGGTCTTCCCGTCTGCGGCGAATCGCTTGAGGCAACCGCCCTCTGCTTCCCAAGGCTGCGCAGCGCCGCAACGCCGGCATTTGCCCGGAGCGAATGCGAACGGAACACCCCCTGCACCAACCGGTCTTCGGGCAGATACGCGAGTCCGGCGCGAATAGCGCGGCGCGTGGCGCCGGTGCGCAATGTAACACCGTTGACGCTGACCTCGCCCGACATGGGTCGCAGCCCGAACAACGACTGCGCAAATTCACTTCGTCCCGCCCCCACAAACCCGTACATGCCCATTATTTCACCGGCGCGAATGTCCAGCGATACATCGAGAAACACCCCTGTAACATCATTGGCGTTTTTAACGCACAAAAGCGGCGCGCCGGGGGTTGCGCTGCGCCGGACGGTCAACCCGCTCATGTCCCGCCCCACCATTGCGCTTACAATCTGGTCAAGATTCAGCTCGCGCACGGGCCGGGTGGATATGGTTTCGCCATCGCGCATGACGGTTACGCGGTCGCAGAGTTCCAGCACCTCCTCCAGCCGATGACTTACATAAATGATGGCCACGCCCTGATCGCGCAGCGTACGCAACCGCTCAAACAGGCTTTCAATTTCGCGCATGGTAAGCGAGGAGGTGGGCTCGTCGAGGAAGAGAATACGCGCCTGTTGCGCCACGGCGGCGGCAATACCCGACACCATCCTGCGGCCCACGGACAAACCTGCCGCCGGCGCCTGCACGTCAAACTGTTCTCCCAATGCGGCAAGATTCTCCGCCGCCTCACGCCTCACGCCGCGCCAGTCAATCAGCCCCCATCGGGTCCGCGCCAGCCCCCGCTCCAACAGCATGTTCTCCGCAAGGCTCATCTGGGGAAACAAATCCGCTTCCTGATGCACCACCGCAATACCCCGCGCGGCGGCCTGCCGCGGCGACGCCAACGCGCAGTTTTCGCCCGCAAGCACAATCGCGCCGGAATCCGGTTGCAGTACGCCTGTGGCGATATTGATCAACGTGCTCTTGCCCGCCCCGTTTTCGCCTACAAGGCCATGTATCTCCCCCGGACATATCTCAAGGTTTGCGCCGCGCAACGCGGGCGCGCCGCCAAAACTTTTGTGTATTGCTTGCAGTACCAGAAGGGGTTCGGCCATAGTGATGTCATTTTCACCTTTGCGTTTTCGGGAGAAAAGCAATTGTAACCATAGCGTCCCTGAATTTCCAAACGCCGGAGCGCAATCATCTACTTCCAACGGATACGGGCCGCATACACGCTGTTGTCCGAACCATGTTCTTCACAGCCAACCGGCTGCATCCATTCCGTCGCCGTAACCCATGTTTCGGCGTCACTGACGCGGGTTACGCCAAAATTTCCGAGGCGCGCGCCTCTTTGGGGAACCAATATCCGCTCGGTCGCGCGGATAACGCGCAAACCGTCCGGGTCAATCTGCGCCATGAACAACGGCGCCCGGCACCGGAACACATGGTCATTGTCCGCGCCGCGCCGCGTGTAGACCAAAAACAAGCCCTCGGAATGAACAACCCAATGCTGTTGCGTGTTGTAATTGCCCAGCGGCTCACCATCGTCAAAGCGCCAGACGCGGGGCGTTTCAAAATGCAGCCCGTCATCACTCGCCGTTACGTAACCGGCGTCATCATTGCGCAGAGTAAAATAATAGCGCCCCTGAAACGCGGCCAAAGACGGCTCGTAAAGGCCTCGTTTGACGGGAACGCTCAATGGCGCGCCATGTTCACGCACGGACAATATTTCTCCGTCAAACGCGCACCGCAGCACGGAGCTGCTGTATTGTTCCGCCGTCTGGGACTTGTGATAAACCGGCAACAAAATATCGCCCGTCGGCAGGTCAACCCGTTGCGTCGAACCGGCGCCGCTGTTAAAAAAGGGGTCGTTTTCAGGAGGAACGGCCGTCAGGGGCATTTCAAGTTCCCGCCACGGCAGAAACGCCCCCCTGTCCGTGTCATAAACCGCATACGCCGTTGCGCGGCGCCGGTTGGGGACAAGTTTGTTATTACGGTATTGCGCCGTGTGCCCCGTACCCAGCAGACGTTCCGTGGGCGCATGCCATTTCGGCGTGAAATCACATACCACCGTTTCCGTGTCGTCGGGGTTTCTGCGTCTCGCCAACGATGTCTGTTCAACAGGCATGGTCCAGGAAGCGCCCAAGTTTTCGGTGATCAGCAAATGCAAACCATAGAATACGTCCGATCCGCTGAGCAAAAGTTTTTGCATGGTCATGACAACCACAGGAGGCGCCCCGGGCACGGCTCCCGCCCGCGCATGAACCCAACACTGCTTCCCGTCATACCCAGACCGTATCACGTCAAGTTGTACATCGTAATCCACCACGGTTACCCCTGACACAACCGTTACGCTCAGCAGCAACGTTATATAAAGCATGACATCCTTCCTTAATGTTCGGCTGTTTATTGCCAACGCACCTCAAGTGGTTTTCGGCGTATCCATTTCGTGAAATTGTTGGCGGGATGTCCCAGCGCAAGTCCAGCGTACACTTCATGGCTGCTGGGGATTCCCAACAACCGGGGTATTGTAAGGTCGCGCTTGCACGCGCCCGTAACGTATCCCAGCATGAAGCCGCCCAATCCCATCGCGTGCGCCGCCAACGCCGCATTGTGCAGGGCAATACTTGCGTTTGCCTCCGGAAAGTTGACGGAGCGCCGCGAATGGGCGATGATCACGCAGGGCGCGTTGTGCAGGATGGGGTCGCGTCCTGCATTAAATTCCCGCGCCACATAATCGAAATCGGGCAACATGTGCGTTGCGCTGTCAATCTCCGACCGGGTCAACGCAAGCCGGTACAGCCCGCGCGCCACGGGATTGCGCAACTGCTTCGCCAGACCGGTGAAATATGCCGCCGTAGTTTTCGCAATCGCCGCAAGCAGCGTCTTATCCTGCGCCACCACATAGCGCACCTCCTGCAGGTTGTGCGCCGTCGGCGCAAGCCGCGCCGCCTCAAGCACGCGCCCGACGTCTTCCCGGGAGACCGGCGCATCGGTAAACAGCCGCACCGACCGACGCGACCGCAACAGTTCCAGCGTTTGCGCATACGAAGGCACAAGAGTCATATCAACCGGCGTCACGCTTCCGTCGGAAAACGACTCATGGGTTACGGCGTCCGCCGGGCAAATGGCCAGACAATGGCCGCATGAAATACATAATTCCGGTTGCGCCGCGTTTGGCGTTTCCGTCGCGTCCGTCCGCACAAGCACGGACGCCGGACACACCCGAACACAATCGCCGCAACGGACGCATTTATCCGTGTCTATTTTGATTTTAGGCATAGTGTAAACGCTTTCCTTCTCAGAACCCCTGTTCAGTTTCATGAAATCACACAGGCAAGGATACCATTATTCCAAATTCTGTGCAATCTGTTCGGCAGGAAGCATCTTGAACGCCGCCGCAGATTGGCCTGCAAGAGTTACAGTGAAACAATACCGGTGTATGCAGTCATGAATATCCGCCGCGAACCAGTTTGTTGGAAGCGCGCGTGAAACGGGACCGTTGGCAGTCGGACGTGTCAAACAGGTCGGACAGGTCGGACAGGCTTGAATCTTTACAATGCAGGTTTCGCAGTTCCCAACTTTGCGCCGGACAATGCCACGCGCTGCATTTGCCCGATATTAAAAGGAACCGGCGCCCCCATCCTCATGCAGCATCTGGTGCAGGACCTTCACGAGGCGGTGGGCGCCGTTGAGCGGGTCGGCGGTGTTGTCTGGGGCAATGGTTACGGCGGGCTTGTCGCTCCAGGCGAATTGCAGGGTGTCGCCGTAGATGCTGCGCAGCTGCGACTGGGCGGCAGGCGCGAGGGCGTCGCCGGTTTCGAGACGCACCACAACGCCGGCGGCGCCCGCTTCGAGGCTCGCGGCGCGTATCTCCGCCGCCATCGCGCGGGTCTCCATGATTTGCAGCAGGCGCAGCGTCGGTTTGGGAATGGGGCCGAAACGGTCTTTCAGTTCCGCCTTTATCTCTTCGATTTCCTCGATTGATGTAAGCGCGGCGATGCGCCGGTACAGGGTGATCTTCTGCGGCGCGGCCTGTATGTAAGCGTCGGGGATATAAGCGTCTGCGGCAATCTCGAAGGGCGGCAGGTTGCGGCGGCGCAACGGCTTGCCCTGCGCTTCGGCCACCGTTTCGGCGACGAGGTCTTTGTAGGTCTCGTAGCCCACGGATGCGATGTGGCCGGACTGGTCCGCGCCGAGCAGGTCGCCCGCGCCGCGTATCTCGAGGTCGCGCATGGCCACACGGAATCCGGAACCCAGCGTCGAGAAATCTTCCAAGGCCTTCAGCCGCAGTTGCGCGTCTTCGGTAAGCGCGCGGTCGCCGGGCACAAGCATATACGCGAAGGCGCGGTGTTTGTAACGTCCCACGCGCCCGCGTATCTGGTAAAGCTGGCTCAACCCGAACTGGTCGGCGCGGTCAACGATAATAGTGTTGGCGTTGGGGATGTCAATGCCGGACGCGATGATGGTGGTGCATACGAGCACGTCAATCTCGTGGTTGACGAAGGCGGTCATCACCTCTTCCAACTCGTGCTTGTGCATCTGGCCGTGACCCAGCCCGACCCGCGCCCGGGGAACCATCTGCCGGACGAAGCCGGCGACGCAGTCAATCGTCTGAACGCGGTTGTGCAGGAAGTAAACCTGCCCTTGTCTGGACATTTCTCTTTCTATGGCTTCCCGTATGATATTTTTATCCCACGCCTCGATGCAGGTGTGG
>DSBB01000396.1 GCA_011046175.1 Candidatus Hydrogenedentota bacterium
GTCCGGGAACAGAAAAATCACGCCAAATTCCTTGTCAGCGGCAAAAAGTACGCGCCAATTCAAAGCCAAGGCGGATTTTCGCCACGCTCGCATAGACGCGCATCGCCGAAAAGGCAATTTTGACGCAGGCTCTACATTAGGGAGCGTTCAGAAGCGCAATTCAGCCACAGTTTCTGCCCGGAATGCGGTCGTGAACACTATGGCGACCTAGTTGAATAATTATCAGGAAAACCGGAGTACAAGTCCATGTTGGTAGAGCAGGCGGGCAATGCTGTAGATGGCAAGAGAAACGGCAATATAGACAGCAAGGGAGGTGTGGAAACTGGGTTCGCCGAGGTAGTGTACCGCAACCCTGCTCAATCCGACAAACGCGCCGATAATACCGTACATGAGCAGCGGATTTGCGCCCAAAGGCGATACCAGCGGCAGGCGCAGCCGGTACACGTCGCAAAACCAGTAAAACGCGAGATATATCAGCAATGCCACCCCCGTGGCAAACACGGGATAGGGCATGCTCATGCCATACCGGGTAAAAGGCCATGCTTCCTTGACGCCCGGCCAGGGAAAGGTTAACAGAAGTCCTGCTGCGCACAGAGGCAGCGCCCAAATGATTAATCCGGCGGTAATGCGTCGCGAGTTGCGGGTCGCCCACAAATCATAAACGAGCGTGCCGAACACCACCATGAATCCCCAACTCATGGCCGCAAGCGGTCCGCCATTCAGGCTTTTTCCCCGGCTCATGACCCATTCGCCGTAGCCTGTATGCAGGTAGCACGCTTGAAAGGTCGCCAGAAAGAACGCAGCGGCGACGAGACGCATACGGGCCGGCCGGTCTATCACAGGCAGGATCAACAGACCCGCTATGCCAATGTGGGTTAGCGCGTCCCAAAAATGCCCGAAATATACCACCAGCCCAAGCAGGATGAGCAATGTGTAGCGACGCGCAGCGGAACACCGCGCTTCTGCAAGACCATATTGTTCCTTGCGCCGTAGAAAGGACATGCGATAGCCGAAGCCCACCATGACAAAAAAAACGGGGCCGAAAACCTCGGCAATCGTATAACCGTAAGGATGATGGGTCAGTATCCACGGCATGAACCCAAATTTTCCGGCGAAGTTGCCGCCAATCATCAAAAGAATACACAGGCCGCGACATTGATCCACCGACGCAATACGCCGCTCCATATCGCTTTTGTATGACAGAACAGGTACTTCCACAAAATCTCCCGTTATACAACCGAAACACGATGATTGCGCCCCGAAACCTGATATTGATCATACACAACCAAAAGAGCATTGACAAAACAAACGCGCAGAGCGTGTAGAACGATGTCGAACGGTATCAGACATCCCGGACTGCGCTGTATCAACCTCGTTTACGGGAGTAGAGAGTTCTTAATGCATAATTGTCCGACTGCTTATTGGCAGACACGTTTTCTTTCAAGCACAAAAACGCCGCGCTCTTGTCGGCAACAAGAACGCGGCGATATGTTTCCGGATTTGAGCAGTTACACGCCTTTGACCTCAACGGTGGCGCCGGCTTCTTCAAGAGCGGCCTTGAGTTTGTCCGCCTCTTCCTTGGCAACTTTTTCCTTTATGGTGGAGGGGGCTTTATCCACAAGGTCTTTGGCTTCTTTCAGTCCGAGCCCGGTCTGATCTTTCACGATCTTGATAACGCCGATCTTCTGTGACCCGAAATCTTTCAGAATCACGTCAAATTCGGTGGGTTCTTCTTCTGCGGCGGCTTCTGCCGCGCCTGCGGCGGGCATGGCGCCCATCATCATCGGGGCGGCGGCGGTCACGCCGAACTTCTCTTCAAGGGCCTTGACCAGTTCACTGAGTTCAAGAACGGTTAACTCTGATATGCTGTTAATAATGGTTTCCAATTTTTCTGACATTTTCGTTTATCCTTTTTGATTCGCCCTGCTTTACATGGCGAGTAGGTTTAGCGTTAAACACAAATAATAAAACAACCACAGGGGCCGGGCTTAAGCGGCCTTGGCTTCTTCTTTTTGTTTGCGTATCTGGTCAAGCGCATTGACCAGGTTGCGCGGCAGCGCGTTAAGCACACCGACGGCGTTGCGCAACGGCATGGCGATCGTGCCGACCACCTGCGCGACAAGTTGTTCACGCGACGGCAGTTCGGCCAGCGCGTCAAGCTGGGCGCCATTCACGATGGAACCATTGAGGATTCCGCCGCGCATGGCGACAAAGGGCGCCTCTTTCGCAAATTCCTTCAGCACTTTGGCGGGAACGACGGGGTCCGTGGAAAAGGCCCATGCCGTCGGTCCTTCCATCATATCCGCAGCGGCTTCGAGACCCAATTCGCGCAGGGCAAGTCTGGACAGGGTGTTCTTGAACACCTTGAATGTTGTGCCCGACTCGCGCAGTTTTTTACGCAGGTCTGTTGCTTGGGCAACATTAATCCCCACGTACTGGGTCATGATCGCGATGTCGTTGTTGCTGATCAGTTCTTTAATCTCAGCAACGATTGCTTCTTTTTGTGGCGTAGGCAAAAGCGTTCACCTCCTTCCGAATATCGCATCTGCCTGGCGGTTGCCGCGTTGCGGGCATAAAAAAACGCCCGCGCCGTCAGAAAACAGCGCGGACGGAACCGTTTCATTGCTTATACAGTAGCATTTCCGTTCGCGGTCTCGGCAGGATATTAAGGCGTAACGCCACCGGCTGTCTCCGACCAGCAGTGCGAATGCACGTTTGTCAACGAGGCGCAGTATAACACACGAAAGACTTACAACGCAAAAAAAACGGCGCGCCATTTTTATCCGGACGGGACAACGGCGGCGGCCCGTTCTCGTTCGTGTGAATTCGTCCTTGTATTCCGGACTTAATCCTGATCTTAATCCACCCGGAAATATCGCACCGCTTTGTGTGTGTTGCCGAACATATCCGCCGCGCGCACTTCAATGACGTTATATCCGCCGCGCGCGTTGTCCGGCAACATTGCGCGCCAGAGGTGGCCGGTTTCGGCGGGATCGGGCTGGCCGCGACCCATGACCGGTCTGAATTCGTCCTCTATCTTGCGAATCGTCTTTTCATCGGCGTCCGCCAAACCACGCACGCCCGCCACTTTTTGCAGAAACAATTCCTGGCGTTGATAGAGTTCCGCATAGAACGGCGCATGCCCTCTATACTGCTCCATTTTCACCCAGGGGCCGTCGTTCACCCGCATGGTCAGGTTGCACTTCGGGGTGCCGTTGAAAAAGTTGACAATGACTTCCTGTTCCGCAACGGCGTCGCGTTCAACCCATGCCGGCGCGTAAATGTCCATTTGATAAGTGGGCGGCCTGCGCGTTGCTCTATATTCCATAGTATATTTTCCGTTGTTCACAGTGATGATGGAATACCCTTTGGGCGTGCCGTCGTCCATGACCGCCTGCGGTATCCCAACGGCGTCGTAATGGCCGCGATACCATGCGCCGCAGGCCGTTCCATGCACAACGTGATGATGCGGCTCTTTGCCCGGCCAGCCGTCCTCGCTGCCCAAGAGATAGTGTTCATGACGATGCCAATGCGCGGACAATGAGACGGCCTTGGGATAGTCGGCGAACAACGCAAAAAATTCGTTTCGATCATCCACGGACATTACGGGAATATGCATGAGGAACATGAGCAAACGCTCTTTGGGAACATGCGCGAGATAGTTGGCGATAAAATTGCGTTGACGTTCGCCGAATTCGCCGTGATACTCGCCCGCCTCGACGCTCCAGCGGATGTTGTTGAGAACAAATATATGGGTTTTGGCGTACTCGAAGGCGTAATAGGGCGGCCCGAAGACGCTTTGGTAGGTCTCATAGGTTTGCTGCCAGGTTGGCGCGTCAAAGTCCATGTCGTGGTTGCCGGGCACATAGTGCCAGGGAATGCCGATCATGCCCGTGGCCTGCGCCATGGGCAGAAATACGCTGAGATCATTGAAGACAATATCACCCAGTGTGACCCCGAAGGAAGCGTCCGTGCCCACAACATCAGCGACCAGGTCCTGGGCAAGATAATTGACCTCTTCCAGATTGCGGGTCTGTGAATCGCCCAGACAAAGCATCTTGAAGGGTTCCGCTTCGGCCTGGGGCCGCAAAGGGAAATTGATGTTTTCCGGCAGGGGGCCCGTGGGCGATATGCCGCCAAACTTGAGCGGGGGCGAACCTTCGGGCCGGTGAATGTAATATCCCCGCGGCGCCCGGGTTTCCGGGTCCACCGGAACAGCCCAGTTGCCTGGTTTTATTACGAAAACAATCCCCATGTCGTTTAGTGTTAACGCATATTTACCCTGATTGTCCGTTAAAACGACCTCTTCCCCATTTGACACGGCGACTTTTGCGACGGGCGGCTCTCCCGCATCAAATACGCCGTTGGCGTTTATGTCATGGAATACAACGCCGGTTACTTCCTCGGCAACAACGGCTGTTGAACACGCGAACAGCGCGCATAAGATTGCGCATCGGCAATAATTCGTTGAGCGCATAACAACACCTCCTATGGTTCGCAACGCAACCGGAACAATCGAATCTCGTTCGTTTCATCCGGCGCTGCCACTTCGGCATATACCCAAATTTCGTTGTCCACCCACATCCAGTGGGAGTAGCGAAACGTATGGAAAAAATCGTTCGGCGTAGTACTCTTGATTAGCGGTGACTCCGGTGTCAGGTCAATCACCTTGTTGAGATCAAAGGTGAATGCCAGACCCGTTGAGATGTTGTACACGGGGTCGAACCAGCTGACATGCGAACCTTCATATATGAAAAGCCAGCCAATGCCCACGGGCAGCACGCTTGCGGGACGCACATAAAAATTATGCCAGCCGTCAAGTTGCATCATTGGTTCGTAGAGGTTGCCCGCAGGTTGCCAGCGTTCGCCGTCATTGCTGACGAAGTGGAATATGCGTTCCGTGCGACGCACCACGCCTATAACATAGCAATGCCA
>DSBB01000284.1 GCA_011046175.1 Candidatus Hydrogenedentota bacterium
ACCTCGCGGTTTGCTTCCTTGTCATACAGGCTGGTAATGCGCCCCGACTTGTCAAACTCGACGCGGTAAAAGGGCGTTTCCAGCGATTTGCCGGTATAGGAGAAAGGCGATCTTGCGTTTTCCTCGCGGTTGCGCAGCGCCACGGGCGTCACGCTCAACGGGCGCAGCGGCAGTCTGACGGCGAGCCCGTCCCGTGTTTTCTGTGCGGGCAACGGCACACCGTCCGCATCCACCGCGCCGTTAAAATCCTTCGTGGTCAATGCGACAATATCGTGGCTGTCCCATGACAGGGCATTGGCGACGATCCATGCCTGTCCTTCCGGGTCGGGCGTGAAGCGTTTTGCCAGGGTCGCCAGCGCCTCGTCGCGAATGCGGATCAAAGCGGTGTTCATGCGTTTGTACTCCTCGTCGGCGATGTGATACACCTCTCGGATGGACGTGCCCGGCAGGATGTCGTGGAACTGGTTTGTAAGCAGTATGTGCCACTGTTCTTCTATTTCCTTCGCCGGGTAGTCGAACCCGTCCGCCATCGCCATTGTCGCGAACAATTCGGTTTCGCGCAGGAGCAGCTCCATTTTCCGGTTCCAGCGTTTCGTGCGCGCCTGCGTGGTGTAGGCGCCCCGGTGATATTCGAGATAGAGCTCTCCCGACCAGCGCGGCCGTTCCACGGGCTGCTCGCGCAGTTCCTTGAGGAACCGGGACACGTTCGTGAATTCCGTTTTCGGGCAACCTTCAAGGTCGCCCATGCGCGCCGCCCGTTCGCACATCTCGCGGGACGGACCGCCGCCGCCGTCGCCCCAGCCGACGGACGTGAGCACACGGTCCTGCAATTCCTTTTGCTGCACATGATTCCATGTTTCCTGCATGACCTCGGGCAGCACGTCGGCGTTGTAACCGTTGCTGCGCGTGGTGATGAACGCGGTGAAAATCTCTGTGCCGTCCAGTCCGCGCCACCAGAACGTGTCGTATGGGAAGCGGTTTGTATCGTTCCAGTTGAGCTTGCTGGTCACGAAATTTTCGATGTCCGACAGTTTCAGTATCTGGGGCAGCGCCGCGGCGTAACCGAACACATCCGGCAGCCAGAGCGTGTCGCCCTTGTAGCCGAACAGTTCCATGAATTTCTTGCGTCCTTCAAGCAGCTGGCGCACCAGCGATTCGCCGCCGGACACGTTGCAGTCCGCCTCGACCCACATGCCGCCGTTCGGCTCCCACCGCCCTTCCTTCACGCGCTTCTTAATGCGCGCCAGCACCTCCGGGTAATGTTTTTCCACCATGTCGTACAACACGGCCTGCGACTGCTGGAAAGTAAAATTCGGATAGGCGTCCATGAGGTTCAGCGCCGTGGTGAAGGTGCGCGCGCTTTTTCGTATGCTCTCGCGCACCGGCCACAGCCAGCCCACGTCAATATGGGCATGCCCCACAATGCCGACGGTGGGCGCGGTCGTCCCGTTCCGCATCTTCAACAACGGCGCGATCTGTTTGCGCGCCGCCAGCATCATGGCGGTCAGTTCGTCTTCCGTCTTCCATTGCAGCGACACTTGGTCCAACGCGCCGCGCAGCTCTTCAAGAATGCGCGCGCGGCGCAGCGAGTTCTCGTCCAACATCAGCGCCGTGCGGAACAGCACTTCAGCGTCGTACAGGAACCCTGTCACCGCCTCGCGCTCGACCACGACGGCGCTCTCGCGCAACGGCAGCGGCGGCGGTTCGTGCGAGGCGCCGCTTGTGCCGTGCATGGTAATCACCTTCGGGTTAAAGGGGTCCACGTTGCGCATGGGATGGCCGCAATACGCTTCCACGTGAATGCTGAACTGTTCGCCGCCCTTCGCCTTCGGCGTCAACAGCGCTTCTTCATGATTCGGGTCCATGCCGCCTTCGGGCCGGCCGTTCACAAACAACAGCCGTTCCCCGTCATGGCGGTGGCGGTAGAACACGCGCTGCCCGCGCAGTTCCTTGGGAATTTCGATGTCTCCGCGAAACCACACCGTGCCCCAGTGAACGCCCCATTTCGAGTCAATGGGCGCTTCCTTGAAGGACAGGTCGTCGGGGGGCCGGCGGAAATGCTCCATCGTCTCCGCCGCCTCGAGCGACACAGGAAACGCCGTCGCGTACCGCCACGGAACCATCTTTTCCAACCGCTTGCGAATTTGTTCGATAGTTTTTGATGTCAACATTCCTCTTTTCCCATTATGCATTCTTTCCATAAACGCGCGTCAGGCCGCATGCGTTGCCGGTCGTGTCGCAATGTTTCGCCGACGCAGACACGACTATGGTAATGCACTTGCCCGCTCATTGCCAAAAAATCCGCCAACCCATTATTTCTACTGGACATTTATGCGGTGGTGAAAGTACAATATGGAGGCGGGGTCATAGCGCGGAGGGTTAGCATAATTGGTAATGCACCGGTCTTGAAAACCGGCGGCTTCGGCCTTGTGGGTTCGAGTCCCTCACCCTCCGCCATTTTGTTGTTTGTTGACGGGACAGCGGGAATAATTGAAAGCCTTGTGAGGGGATGTCCCGTAAGACCCGCTAAAAAAAGCGGGACGAACCGTTTCATTCGTCCCGCTTTTCCGTTCAGCCGGCTGCGGCGCTTGTATATGTCATCAGGACACCTTCACGGCTATCCTGCGTCCTTTGGCTTCTTCCGTCTTCGGCAGGGTCACCGTCAACACGCCATGCTTATAGGCGGCTTCCGCCTTGTCACGGTCCACTTCCGCCGGCAGCGGAATAACACGATGGAAGGCGCCGTAACTGGTCTCGCTGTAGTAATAGTTTCCTTCGCGTTTTTCCTTCGAGGCTTTCTTCTCGCCCCTCAGTATGAGTCTGTCCGCTTCCACCTCGACTTCGAAATCCTTTTTGTCGAGTCCGGGCAGCTCAGCGGAAACCACCACTTCATCAGCCCTGTCTTCGATGTCCACCGCCGGGCCGCCGAGATTGCGCCAGAACGCCGTCGCGGCGCGACTATCATCATCCCCTGCGCGTTCGGGCAGCCAGCGGTCCACCGCCTGCAGCGCCCAATCGCGCAGATCATTGATTCCTGATCTCCAGGTTAGCGGCATTAAGTCTCTCACAGTAGACACCTCCTTTCACGATATTCAACTTTCCGTTCGCAAACCGTCGGTTGCGTCGTGGTGAGCGCGCTTTACGAAGCGACGGTCACGTCAATCTTGCGCGGTTGCTGCTCGGCCACCTTGGGCAGGTGGATGGTGAGCACGCCGTACTTCATCTCCGCCGAGATTTTCGACTGGTCCACGGCGTCGCTCAACTGGAACTGCCTGAAAAACGGCAGCAGTTGGTATTCCTGCCGCGCAACGGCTTCGGACAGCCGGTGTTTCGGGGTTGCTTTCAGGGTTAATACGTTCTTTTCAACGTTCACGTCAATCTGGTCTTTTTCAACACCCGGCAAATCGGCCACCACCACCAGTCCGTTTTCCGTTTCAAATATATCCACAGGCGGCGTCAGCGTCCGCGTTTCTTCCCGAGTGTCGGGCACGTTCTTCTCCGTAGTGGCCGGTACAGTCGTTTCTTTCATCATGGACACCTCCTTTCGTTGTTTCCACGGCGCTTTCCCGCCGTCAACTCACTTTCACAGCAATCTGTTTGGGTTTTGCTTCGGCGTGTTTGGGCAGGGTCAGCAGCAACAAGCCGTTCTTATACTCGGCTTTCACTTTGTCGCCTTCCACTTCCGTGGGAAGCGGGATAACCCGTGTGAACCGGCCTGCGCCGCGTTCGCTGCGATGGAACGCCTCGGCTTTGATGTCGGGATTGATGGCGGTTTTTTCACCCGCAATGCGCAACTGATCGCGCAGTACGGACACCTCGATGGAATCCGGATTCAGCCCGGGCGCAAGCGCCTCAACATAAACGTTGTCTTTGTCTTCGCCGATGTTGATCAGTGGATAGGCGCGCGCCGAAACGCCCGGCAGGAAAGCCGAACGGGTGTAACTGCGCCGCGTCGGGTCAATCTGTTCCAACAGTTGATCCATTTCGCGTCTCATCGCTTCCAATCCCAGAAGCGGTTCCCAGAAAAATGTCGTCATGGTAATTCCTCCTTTCTGACATGGTGTTCATTGCGTCTCCAAAACTCAGTTCAACTTTCGTGTCTTTCCTTTGCGCCGATAGAAGGGCAAAAGGGATGCCAACTTGTATGGCGCGAAAGCGTCTTTTATAAGATGTTGCGATATAACGAGTTGGCGCGGCGCTTGCCGCAAACCGTTCATAAAGAGCGTTGACAGGATGGGACAGGCAGTTGCAGGATAAAACAAGGGGTGTTTCATATTAAAGCGGCGCCGCCCGCGCGCCGGCGTAAATTTGTCGGCGCTCCTGCGCGGCGGTTTTTACATATTTGACGCCGGCGTCAGTGGGGAGGTCGCGCCCAAATACACGCGGCAAATACGCGCCCCTCTTTGCGCGAGTTGTGCTATAATGCGCCGCCTTGGATATTTCCGTCTTCCGCTTCCATTTTTTCTTGTGTCGCGTTCCGTGTCCGCGGGAAGGGACATTTCGCGACCGAAGATTCCAATACGGGACAGCAAATGCGATACGGTGTAAACAACAACATTGCCGTGTTTATCACGCCGCCGCGGCGGGTGGCGCTGGTGGCGTTTTTGTACAGCGCCGCGGTCATGGCCGCCATCACCGCCATGCCTTTTTTTGTTTTTAATCAGCTTGGCGGGGGCGCGATGATGGCGGGCCTTTTTGCGGGCATCCAGGCGCTGGGGTACGCCATGACCAGCCTGGCGTCGTCGCGTTTTGTGGCGCGCGCCGCAAACGGTCTTTCGTGGGCGGTTCTCGGTTCGTTGGGATTCATGATATTCATGTGCGCCATGCCCCTGTTCCGCCATCCGTGGGTGTGCGGCGCGTTGTTCAGTCTCGGCTTCACCATGTCCGCTTTTGCCTGGCCCGCGTTCCATTCTTACGTGGGC
>DSBB01000254.1 GCA_011046175.1 Candidatus Hydrogenedentota bacterium
CAGTTCAACCAGGCGCGTATTGCGTAGAACACCCATATGGCGGTTAATACAAGCGCCAACAGCGCGGCGCAGCGCAGCATGAACATGCCGCCCCCGCCCAGCCACCAGAGCAATCCGATGGTAAACGCGCCCAGTGACGAGCCCGGGAACCGTTCAGCAGAGGATACCGCCGTTCCGGGACTGTGCATCACCCCGTCAAACAAAAACAGTTCAAATTCTTCGCCTTGCATGGGCGCATAAAGGAGGTTAAAATGCAGCAGAAACGGTATTATGGCCACCACAAAAAGCGCCACAAGATAGAGTGCGGCATTGTTTGCGGCTGCGTATTCTTTATTATCGTTGTTTTGATTCATGGCTTCCATATCAGGCGGACTCGGTCGAATATAGATAACGTAAAGATTTCCTGTGAGTATACCTGTTACAGACAGGCAATGTGAATTCGGAATCGGCTTGTTTCAGCAGCCTGGCACGCCCGGCTCAAAGAACGGAACAGGGGCATTGCGGGCTACTCGCGGGGCGGCACTTGTTCAAGCAATGTTTGCAATTGTTCCGCGGGCACAACAACAACCAGCATGTCCCCCGGTTCGTTATCGGTCGAACCTGAAAGCAGGCGCATTACGCCCACGCCCACAAATTCCCCGTCAAGCGTAAACACAGGCGAGCAAACCAATTGTCTGTCGCGATGTTCGCCCATGGCGTAAAAAAGACGCGGGCGTTCAACTATCATTTCTATGCGGTCAATAAAGGCGGCGTGCGCGCGCCGCGCAATCTGTCCGTATTGCATGATGCACACCACCTCATCCAAAACTTGTGGGCGGCCGATAGTGTCCAGCGGCACATACGGCAACGGCGTCGCCGGGGTTTCCGTCAGACGGATAAACGCAATATCAAGGTCTTTGTCCCGCAGCACCACCTCCGCCGGCTTTTCGGAACCGTCCGCCAGAATGACGCGAAGGGAGATAATGCGCGTGGTCATGCCGTCCGTCGCAGACCTGTATACTGACGCAAGCTGCATGGGGTCTATGGCGGACAACGCCAGCACCGCCAAACCGTCCGCGTCAAGCAGTGTGGCATTGCCTTCCTGTTCCATTTCCCGCTCGGAATCTCCGAAGGACGTTCCGATCACGGCGCGCACCGTTACCACCGTGTCCTTATAGCGTTCAAACACGCTGCGGCCACGTTCCGTGTTGTTTTCGGCGTAACCGGCAAACGACATAAACACTGCCACCAGCGCCATTGCCGGAAGCATAGGGCCATATCTTCCGCGCGAACACCGACAAATGTGATTGACGGTTCCCGCCGGTGTGGCTGCACAAACGTGGTAAGCATTGGTCATAATACTGTTCTCCGTGGTTTGCGGCTGCGCCATACAGCCGGTGCGCATCATAAGATAAAGGGAATGGAGGAATCCAATATCATTGGGCCGCCGGCAGAAGACCTGCTTCTTCCAGAAATGCGGCGGTTACGGTCGCTGCCAAGCGATGCCCCGCAGCGTTCCAATGGGAGTCGTGATTATAGTTCAAGGTATGTCCGGACTCGACGGCCTGTCGAAACGCGGGCAGCATATTCAGGAATGGAATGCCTTCTTTTTCCGCAAAAGCGCCGATCCGCCGCTCCGGCAGGTCTGGATCAAGTTCAAAACAAGGGAATCGCCTGTCAACGGCCTCCTTGTATTGAGCCTCGAACTGGATGCGCGACGGAGCGTTAAAGAAAGCAAATTTCGCGTCATGAGCGCGGGCCGTTTTATGCATGGCGACAAGCAGCTTCTCGGTGACGAACCATGCATCGTCCCATAATCGCTGATAGGTCTCGGGCGACGCCTTTGTGTGTTCTGAAAGATGAAGAAAATCCCGCATATAACACCCGAAGTGAATATTGACGTCGTATCCCGGCGTACGCACCCGCGCCCGCATTTGGTAGCGCATTTTCTGGAAGAGGCGCGACGCCAGGCTCTTTTGCAGCGCATCCAGCTGATACAGTCCGGGCGAATAGGCGTCCAATCGTTCCTGGTAGCCTTTGTAGCTGCGCTCAAAATCCGGCGGGATAATTTCAAGCGTTTGGGCTTCTTCATTCCAAACCGCATAGGGTTGCCCGTAATAGCGCACGTTGTCAGAGCCCCAGAAAATGCGCGATAACTCGGGCGAATTGCCATGAACGTCATTTTCGGCGAAAAAGCCGAGCAGCACCAGATCGGGGGCGTATTTTAGTCCTTCAGATTGCAGATACAGCCACGCGGCGGTGGTGGCATAACCGCCGACGCCCATGTTGATGACCTCGACGCCACGGTTTGCAAGCAGTTCTTCGAGCGCCTGCGTGTATCCCTGCCCCTCCGGCACGTGGGTGGCTTCAATATAGGAATCACCCAGAACAACAATCCTGAAGATGTCGGGCGGTTTTTCGTAGGAGCGTTCCCGATCCCGCAAGCCGCGGTCATTGGTTGTTATCAAGTGCTGATACTCAATATCTTCTTCGGCGGCCACTTGGTTGGGACTTGTCAGCCAGCCCAACTCGGGATGTGGCGCGCGGATAAAGGGCAAATAGCCGCTCTGCCGCCATTGAAGGCTTCCAAAGAGCGCCAAGCGCAGCCCGAACTCGATCACCAGAAAACCCAAGCCCGCGCCGGCAAGCAGTAATACCAGCGCAATCAGCATGTTCTTAAGTTTTTTCTTCAGCCCTTGCATTTTATAATCCTATCATATCCGCGCCCCGGGATGCCCCGTCGCGTTTTATTCATGGGCTTACAGTGGGAACGGGGCGGAGAAATTGTATACAATAGTGATTTGAGTAATACCGTTAATGCGCTGTCGCGCCATATTCCAATGAGGTACGTCACTTGACAAAAACCATCAATCTCATATTCGGTTGCCACGCCCATCAACCAGTGGGCAACTTTGATTTCGTCTTTGAACAGTCCTATCACAAGGCCTACCGCCCGTTCCTGTATGTGCTGGAACAGTTCCCTGACGTGCGGGTAACGCTGCATTTCACAGGGCCGTTGTTCGACTGGTTTGAAGCGCACGCGCCCGAATTTCTGGAACGAATCGCCGCGCTGGTGGAACGCGATCAGGTGGAGATCATGGGCGGCGGCTATTATGAGCCGTTGTTGTGCGCCATCCCGGAACGGGACGCGCTGCGGCAGATTCGGCGAATGCAGCAGTTTTGTGAGCGCCATTTCGGGCGCCTACCGCGCGGTTTCTGGCTTACGGAACGTGTATGGGAGCCTCACATGGCGCGCATCCTGGCGCAGGCAGGCGTGGAATACACGGCGCTGGACGATGCCCATTTTTTGTGTTCCGGCCTGCGCCCCGACGACATGCACGGCTATTACATGACCGAAGACAGCGGGCATGCGGTAAAGGTTTTTCCCATTCTTGAGAAACTGCGTTACCTTGTGCCCTTTCATCAGGTCGAGGAAACCATTGAATATTTGAAGTCGTGCGCCACCGAAGGCGGCACCCGGTGCGCGGTGCTCCACGACGACTACGAGAAGTTCGGCGTATGGCCGGGCACGCACAGAAGCGTTTATACCGAGGGATGGCTTGAGGAGTTTTTCCAAGCGCTTGCTGACAACCGCAAATGGTTGCATTGCCGCACCTACGAGCAATACCTGCTTCAGGCGTCGCCGTTGGGCCGCGCCTACATCACTTGCGCGTCTTATGACGAAATGATGACATGGGCGCTGCCCGCGCAGATGCAGCGGGAACTGCAACAGGCGCGGCGCGCGCTTAAACAACATCCCGAACTCAACGCTATGGCGGCGCGCTTCATGCGCGGCGGCTTTTGGCGCAGTTTCCTGGCCAAATATGAGGAGGCAAACAACATCCACAAGCGCATGACGCGCACAAGCGAGCGCCTGCACAGGCTTGTCGAGCGGTGTCCCGGTGATGAGCGCCTTGATGAAGCGGAAGCGCTGCTGCATCAGGGACAATGCAACTGCGCATACTGGCACGGCGTCTTCGGCGGCCTGTACCTGAACCATCTGCGCACTGCGCTGTACGAAAAGATTATCGCCGCCGATCAGGTCATGGACAGAATGGAAGAGCGCGGCGGCGAATTTCTGTCGTTTGAAGCAATTGATTTTGATGCGGACGGCACTATGGAAGGCGTCTTGGAAAACGCTCATCTTGCGCTGTTTTTCAGTCCCAACGACGGCGGCACGATGTTCGAGCTTGATTACAAAACCGTTCCTTTCAATTTCGGCAACGTACTCACGCGCCGCGACGAGGTGTATCATGACCAGCTGCGCGAGGGCAACGTCGTTGTAGGCCAGAAAACGCAGGGCGACCTCAGTATTCACGAACTGGTCAAGGCAAAAGAGGCGGGCTTGGACAAGCTGCTGGTCTATGATCCGCACCGTCGCGTATCCTTTCGCGACCATTTCTTTGCCGCCACCGCGACGGCGGAGACGTTATGGAGCGGCGTTGAACCGGACTTGGGCGATTTCGCCGCATCCCGTTACCTTATGGAAGCGGGGCCGGACGGCGTTTCTTTCAGCGCATCGGGTTCCGTTGCGTCCCGGCCCGCACGCATTGTCAAGAAGATTCGTCTTGCGCCGGGCGTTCCTTATTTCGATATAACGTACGACGTAAATGTCGAAGCCCCGCTGCGCGAAGATGCGCTGTTCGGTTTCGAATTTGCGTTCAATCTTCTCACAGGCGACGCGCCCGACCGCTACTATTATTCACACGACCATGATTTGCGGCGCGCGCGACTGGGAACGCGCGGCGTCTTGGACGGCGTCTCGCACATTGCCGCGCGGGACGACTGGCAACGGCTTGACCTGTCGTTGCGTTTCTCGCGTCCGGCCCGCTTGTATCGTTTCCCCATTGACACGGTGAGCCAGTCGGAAGACGGGCAGGAACGCGTACATCAGGGATGCGTATTGTTGCCTTGCTGGAACGCGGCGGAAACGGACGG
>DSBB01000138.1 GCA_011046175.1 Candidatus Hydrogenedentota bacterium
ATCATTTTCGGGAGATAGATGAATTCAAAGGACAGCGAACCGGAAAGTGTGAAGCCAAGCGCCGCAAGGCATCCTATTGCCGCTGCTGTCATTGTCAGCATAACAGCCATCGCCAGCGCCGTAATGGGCGTGGTGATCCCCCATTCATCCAACTTTTCCGGATTCTTCCGCGCGCGGTAGATAGTGTATTCCACACACAACAGGAATGGAACCAGCGCGTTAAGATCGCCAATATCCAACTCTGGCCTCGCAAGGGAGGCGCCTTTGATTGCCGCAAAGACACAGCCAACAAAAACGCCGACCTTGATATCTGTCCAGTCAATGGGTCCGACGCCAGTTGCGGCGTACCTTTCATCGTCATTGACACTCATTATAGTTACCTACTGTTTCTATTACCACTGTGCTGAATCGCACCGACCACGTCCTCTATTTTACCCGTGAACGGTCCGGGGTGTTCCATTTTGCGAGAGGTAACCTCAGCCGCAAAGCGGCAGGCTTCAGCGGGCGTGTGATTTTGCCGCCAATAACAATAGGACGCGAAACAGGTGTCGCCCCGTCCGGTGCGTCCAGATAAATTCTGCGCAGTGAACGGCGCGGCATGGATATCGTCCTCCACACATACCAGCACTTCCGTGTGGTGCGTGAGAATGACCTCTTTCGCGCCCCAGTGCGCGAGTATCTTGATCGCCTTGCGCCTGTCCTGTTCGCCCGTCAGGGTTTCCGCTTCGGCGGCGTCCGTTTTCAGGTAATGTACCGCGGCGATTACTTCCCGCTTGTTATCCCAATCACGGAACACCATGGGCCCGTTTTCGTTGACCCGCATGAATGCCTGCGCGTCAATGGCAACCTTGCCGCGCTTTGTCATGGCGAGCACGAAGTCCTCGGGAAACTCACCCTTCATCAGGCCGCCCAGATAATAAACGTCCGCCGCAGCATCGGGCGGCACATCGTCCAGCGTGAACGGCGCGACCATGCCCAGCGCTTCGCAGGTGCGTCGGTCGCGGTCCGCCGTGTGATAGGTGTTTCGGATGGACGTGGTCGTCGGCGATTCCCGGAACAGGTGCGGCACGCCGTAGCGCTTGAACACTTCCAGCGCCTGCTTGTCGTGGGGGTGCAGTTTGGTAACCGCCAGCAGGTTCGCCTCAAGATGTTTTAGCGCAACCGAGGCATACACCACGGCGCCGCCGACGGAATATTCGGTATCCTCGGGCGTGATGATGATGTCCTTGGAAACCGCGCCGAGAATGAGCATATCGTAATGGGGCATGGGCTCAATCCTTCGCTTTCACATTCCACAGCACACATGCGAGCAATACGGACACCACCGCCGCGCCCAGCCAGAACAGGAAGGCGCTATTGAAATCATGGATGTCCCTTCCGTCCACGGTCATGGCGCCCGCATGGATCAGTTTGCCGCTAATCCAATCCTGCACCGCCGCGCCGAGGTAACTGAACATGCCGACGAATCCCATGGCCGCGCCGCTGGCGCGCTTCGAACAAATGTCAATGGCAATGAGTCCGCCCACGAACACAAGCATGCCGCCAAGACCGAAACAGAACATTGCAATGCCGCCCAAATGGGACAACCGGTACTTCGCGGTGACCCGCAACCGGGTTTCCGTTTCTTCAACGGCATAGCCCGTCCAGAACAGATACCAGCGGTCGTTCTTCACCAGCCATACGGTGCGTTCCTCGCCGCCGCGTCCATATACTTCCACTGTGGATTGCGCTGGCAACGTTATCCTTTTCTCCCGGAATATCTCCCGCAACGGCTCTTCAACGGCGCCTTCGGTGAAAGCATCCTTTACTGACAAATCAAGGTCGGCAATATGGGTGGATGGGCTTACATATAAAATTACAAGCCCGGAAACCATCGCAATCCCGTAGAGCAGCGTAGGCACGTTGCGACGCGCCTTAAAGAAGAAATCGGACACGAATCCTGAGCTGATGGCACCCGCCAGTTCCAGGATCTTGGCCCATCCCAAAACCAGTCCGGAGGTGATGAGGGTGTAATCCTTGGCCTCCTGCAGGTACATGGGTCCCCAGCTGTTGATACCGTACCGGGCGATGTATACGGCGACGCAGGAGAAACCGAGCACCCAGACATAGGGGTTCATAAGCACCCCCAGCTGGGCGCGGTTCACATCATTGTCGTCCGCAATGGTTTCCTGGGTATGGTCGTTGCTGTAATCCGCGATGGTGGGCAGCCCGTAGGCGCGGGGTCGGTCGGCAAGCAGTTTGAACAACACCAGCGCAACAACAACGGACACCGTGCCGGGTATCCAGAAGCCCCACTGCCAGCTCATGTAGGAAATGATTGTGGCGGTGAGTACCATGCTGATGCCCTCACCGATGGGGTGCGCCGCGCTCCAGATGCTGTAGCGGGTGCCGCGCTCCTTGTTGCTAAACCACTGAGCAATGGACGCGCCACTCGGCGCGGAGCCCATCGCCTGAAACCAGCCGTTCACGCCCCACAGCAGGAAAAACACCAGAAACGCGTTGGTGCAACCGAAGATGAGCAGGATACCGGCGGATACCAGTAGTCCTGTGGACATGAGTCGCCCAATGTTACTTCGGTCGGCCAGAAACCCGTTCACCAACTTGCCGAAGGCATAGGCCAGAAAAAACGCAAAACCGATTTTACCAAGTTGGTCAGCGTCGAGCACCCCGCCGTCAATCATCGGTTTCTTCGCCATTGAGAGCGTCAGGCGGCACACATAATAAAAACTGTAGCCGAAGACCAAGCCGAAGAAAACAGTCTTGCGCTTCCATTCGTAAATGCGTTTGATTTCCTCCTTGTCCTCCAATATCGGTTTGTCTGCTCCCGTCTTGAAAAAGTCGAACAGCAGCATATTTCTCCCTTCCATTTTTGAACCAGCCAACGCGGCCCACGAAACATCGCCATAGTCGGGCATGCACTGAAACGGTGTGAAACACGCATACGCGGCAGAATAGTACAAACGCCACCATCCGCAATCATAACACGCTTCTGTTAATAGAACAAATCAAGCGCCTCGGTGCGCCGCCCGCTTTCACAGCGCCGGTAAAAACTGCTATGATGCTGTTGCGCCGAAAAGAGAAAGCGTATTCATAACGCCTTGTCAGCGGCGCACAGAATATTCTCAACGACACAAACAAATAACACAAGGAGTTTCCCATGAGCATCAGTCGCCGTTCCTTTCTGAAAAACGCCGCCGCCGCTTCCGCCGCCCCCTTCATTCTCCCGTCCGCCGTCTGGAGCGCCGACCGCAGCCCGAATGATCGCCTTGTGATGGGTTTCATCGGCACGGGTAAACAAAGCCGCGGATTGCTGGGCGCCTTCCTGAACCATCGCGTATGCCAGGTGGTCGCCGTCTGCGATGTGGACACCACCCGCAGAACGGATGCGCAGCAGCGGGTAAACGAATTTTACACGGCGCGGCCCGATCGGGGGACACCCGATTGCGGCGCCTGTGTTGATTTCCGCGAGATAATTTCGAGAGATGATATTGACGCAGTATGCATCGCCACGCCAGACCACTGGCACACCATCCCGGTTATCGCGGCTCTTCAGTCAGGCAAGGACGTTTACTGTGAGAAACCGCTGACCCATAATGTCAAGGAGGCCATTGCCATAATGGACGCCGTGGAAAAATACGAACGGGTGTTGCAGACCGGTTCGATGCAGCGCTCGATGAAGGAATTCCGCGTGGCCTGCGAACTGGTGCGCAACGGCGCCATCGGCAAGATAAGCCGTGTTGAATGCAGTTTCGGCCCGCCGGGCGTTCCCTGCGATCTGCCTGAAGAGGAAATGGAACCCGGCCTTGACTGGGATATGTGGTTGGGACCCGCGCCGGAGCGTCCCTACCATTCAGAACTCAGTCCTCGCGGCATGCATGACCATTTCCCCAACTGGCGCAACTACCGCGAGTACGGCGGCGGCATGGTAACCGACTGGGGCGCGCATCACCTCGACATTGCGCAATGGGGCTTGGGGAAGGACGCCAGCGGCCCCGATGAGATACATCCGCCCGAAGATTCCGAGGCGAAATCCGGCGCGACGCTGTTTTACGACAATGCCATCAAGGTTGTCCACACCAGCGGTTTCGGCGTACATTTCTTTGGGGAAGACGGCGAGGTCAAGGTGAACCGCGGCAAATTCGAGTTCTGGCGGGATGGCGAGAAATTGGCCGGCTTCGTGGATCGAGAGGATGGCGGCTCTCTTGGCGCAACCCTCAGCCATGTGGAAGAAGAATATCTCAAGGACGCAAAGGTCAAACTCTATGAAAGCCCCGACCACATCAGAAATTTCCTGGACTGCGTGGAATCAAGAGAAAAGCCCGTTACCAGTGAAATCGTTGGCGGACGCAGCGCCATCTGCTGTCATTTGATGAATCAGGCATATTACAACCACGAAGTCATCAAATGGAACCCCGAGGAAATGTGTTTTGCGGAAAACAGCGGCAATCCCGAATGGCTGACCCGCGAGTATCGCGAACCTTGGAAGATATAACGATATTGTCGCCTAATGCAATATAAGCGCAACCCTAACGTAGACGCGGCAAGATGCCGCTTCAACGTTGCGCAATACCTTCGCCAGACCTCTGCGAGAAACGCGCAGATGTGTAGAACAGAGATTCTAAGACGGGCTTTGCCCGCAACCCAGATTTGACTATTCTGTTTGTATGTTGTTCACGCTTCAGCGTGCGGCAGTAGTACACAAACTCTGAGTCATACACGCGACCCCGCACGCTGAAGCGTGAACAACATACCCAACGTCTTTTTCTTGATCGCGGTTTCTGTCCGATAAGGTACTACGCTTCGTCCGGGACTTCGCCCGGAAGAAGCGGCGCCTGCGGCGCAGTTGTCACAAACAAAACACAACGTTACCGTCATTCCCGTGAAAACGGGAATC
>DSBB01000270.1 GCA_011046175.1 Candidatus Hydrogenedentota bacterium
CTATAAAATAGGACTATCATCATGTTCGCTTTTTTAAGGGGCACAGTCGCCGCCACCGCCGTCAACCGGATTATACTTGACGTCAACGGCATCGGCTTTGATGTGCAGGTTTCCGATTCCGCGTTGCGCAGGTTAAAGCGGGGACAGGAAGCGTCCCTGCTGACGTACTGTCATATTCGTGAAGACAGCTTCCAGATTTTCGGATTCCTGTCGGAAGAAGAAAAGGCGCTGTTCGTTGAATGCCTGGACATCAACGGCGTGGGGCCGAAAGCAGCCCTGGGCATATTGTCCGTATTGAGCGTCACGGCTTTTGCGATGGCCATACAGGAACACGACGTAGCCGCCGTAACGCGCGCGCCCGGTGTGGGGAAAAAACTGGCGCAGCGCATTATCCTCGAGATGAAAAACCGCATGGGGCAGCATCCCGAGCTGAACGAATTGCTCGGAGCGCCCGATTCAATAAAAACCGCCGGGGAAGGTGATGACGTATATGAGGCGCTGATCAGCCTCGGATGCACCCCCGTTGAAGCAAAGAAAGCCGCAACATATGCGCGGGAATCCATGGGTGAAGACGCAACCGATGAGGACCTTGTGCGCGCCGCGCTGCGATCCCTGGCAAAGGCAAGCCATGTCAAACGATGACGTAATTACGCCGAAAGCGATTGCCGACGACGCGTATTTTGACGACCAAATACGCCCGCAACGGCTTGACGATTTCCCGGGTCAGGAGCCGATCAAGGAAAAACTGACCATTGCGATACAGGCCGCGAAACAACGACGCGAGCCTCTCGACCATTTGTTGCTCAGCGGGCCGCCGGGGCTTGGCAAAACCACGCTCGCGCGGATTATCGCCAATGAAATGGAAGTGGACATTAAGCAAAGCGCGGGGCCGGTCATCGAGCGGCAGGCCGATCTCTCCGCCATATTAACCAGCCTGGAAGAATTCGACGTGCTTTTCATTGATGAGATACACCGGCTGAATCACGCCGTGGAAGAGACCTTGTATTCGGCAATGGAAGATTTTGAAGTGGATATTATGCTCGGCAAGGGTCCCACGGCGCGGTCCATGAAGATAGGGCTCAAGCCGTTCACCCTTATCGGCGCGACCACGCGCGCAGGACTGCTTACGCCGCCGTTGCGCGCGCGGTTCGGGGATACCTGCCGATTCGACCTGTACACCCCTGAAGAACTCGAATGCATTGTGAACCGGTCCGCGCGCATTCTTAATGCGCCCATTCAACCCGACGGCGCCCTGGAAATTGCGAGCCGGGCGCGGGGCACCGCGCGCATTGCCAACCGGTTGCTGCGGCGCGTGCGCGATTACGCGCAAGTCAAAGGCGACGGCGTCATAACCCATGAACTCGCCGACGCCGCGCTGCAATTGCTGCGCATTGACCATTTGGGGCTGGACGATATGGACAGAATGATCCTGGACACACTCATCAACAAATTCGGCGGCGGGCCCGTGGGCGCGTCCAGCCTGGCGGTGGCCGTGGGCGAAGAGCGCCAAACCCTCGAAGAAGTGCATGAGCCGTATCTTATCCAAATCGGGTTCATCAAACGCACGCCCCAAGGACGCCTCGCCACCCAGCACGCCTTCCGCCACCTCGGCAAAACGCCGCCCAGCCAAAATGGACAGACAAAGCTGCTGTAACGACGCGCCGGCGCCGCGGGGCCGTGAGTTTCGCCTCAAGTTTCGTTTGTGGGAATGGTTCCGCTTGTTTTATACTTTTCCTTGATTTTTGCGCTGCACGGTTAATCAGGTTTAACGCCGCGCGTCTTGTAGACCCGTTTCATTAAACGGCGGCGGTTCTTTTCTTTTTCATTCTGGTTTAACAATTTGTCTGCTAGTCCGTGCGAGCGATACAGGATAACAGCAATCATTATGCCTTCTTCCCATAATACGTCAGGATATATTGTCATCCGGGGCGCTCGTGAACACAATTTGAAAAATCTGTCGCTGGAACTGCCCCGGAACCGGCTTATCGTGATTACGGGATTGAGCGGCTCCGGAAAATCGAGCCTTGCTTTCGACACCATCTACGCCGAAGGCCAACGACGTTATGTCGAGAGCCTGTCCGCTTATGCGCGCCAGTTTCTTGAACAAATGGACAAGCCCGACGTGGACTACATCGAGGGATTGAGCCCCGCCATTTCCATTGAACAAAAAACATCCCATCGCAATCCGCGGTCCACCGTCGGCACGGTGACGGAGATTTACGACTACTTGCGACTGCTTTTTGCAAGGGTGGGGACGCCGTGTTGTCACAAATGCGGCAAACCGATTGAGTCGCAAACGCCGCAGAGTATTGTGGACGGCATACTGGCCCTGCCTGCCGGAACACGGGTTCAATTGATGGCGCCGCTGGTGCGCAACCGGAAGGGCACCTATCAAAAACTGTTTGCGGACGTAAAGCAACAGGGGTTTGTGCGGGTGCGTGTGGACAACCAATTCCACCATGTGGATGACGACATTCCACTGGAGAGGTACGTAAAACATGACATAGACGTGGTGGTGGACCGCTTGCTGGTCAAGCCGGAAGCGCGCAAACGGTTCACCGACTCCGTGGAAACGTGCCTGAAACTGGGAAAAGGCCTCATTCGACTCTGGCTGGAAGAGCCGAACGCAAAACCCCGCGAACAATTGCAGAGCGAACGGCTTGCCTGCCTTGACTGCGGCGTGGTTATGGAGGAATTAGAGCCGCGCATGTTTTCCTTCAACAATCCGCATGGCGCGTGTTCCCGCTGCACCGGGCTCGGCGCGGTGATGGAAATCTCCCCTGAACTGGTCGTGCCTGATCCCTCCCTGTCCATACGCGCGGGAGCGGTGCGCCCTTGGAGTATGCGCCGGGTTTTGGACGGCATGTATCGCCGCGCGCTGGAGTCTCTCTGCAAACATTACGGTCAGCCCGCCACCGCGCCGTGGGAGGAACTGCCGGAATCTTTCCGGCACATAGTTTTATATGGCTCACAGGGCGAAGAAGTGGCCTTCTCTTTCTCAAACGACACGCGCACCTACGAAACGCGCCGCCCCTTCGAGGGCGTCATTCCCAACCTTGAAAGACGCTATCGGGAAACAGAGTCAAACCGCGCCCGGGACATGATTGCGGAATTCATGGCGTCCCGTCCCTGTCCCGCATGCAAAGGCGCGCGGCTCCGACCTGAATCGCTTGCCGTGCGGGTGGCCGGTCGCACCATCATGGACATCACCTCCTTATCGGTGGAAAAAAGCCTGGAATTTTTCACGGGCCTGCGGCTGGATGCAACCAAGATGAAAATTGCCGAACGGGTTGTCAAAGAAATCAGGGAACGACTCGGGTTTCTGAACAGTGTCGGGCTGAACTATCTCTCCCTTGAACGCCAGGCGGGAACCTTGTCGGGCGGGGAATCGCAACGCATCCGCCTCGCGACTCAGATTGGAAGCGGCCTGGTGGGCGTTTTGTATATCCTTGATGAACCCAGCATCGGTTTGCACCAACGGGACAACAAACGACTGCTGGCCACCCTGGAGCGCCTGCGAGAGCTGGGCAACACCGTTATTGTGGTGGAACATGACGAGGAAACCATACGCGCCGCCGATTATGTGGTGGACCTGGGACCCGGCGCGGGCGCTCACGGCGGCAACGTGGTGGTTGCCGGCACGCCCCGTCAGGTGATGCGTTGCAGGGATTCCCTGACGGGCCACTATCTTGCGGGAAAGTTGAATATTGCCGTGCCTGAAAAGCGACGCAAGGGCAACGGCAAGACCCTGCGTTTGCGCGGCGCGACGCATAACAATCTGCGTGGCGTTGATGCGGCGTTTCCGCTGGGCGCCTTCACGTGCGTTACAGGAGTCTCCGGATCGGGAAAATCGAGTCTGATCAATGAAACTCTGTATCCTGCGGTGGCGCGACGACTGCACGGCATGATGAAGGTTGTCCCCGGCTCGTTTCAATCAATAGAAGGCATGGAATACATAGACAAGATTATTGATATTGACCAGTCGCCCATCGGTCGCACGCCGCGCTCGAATCCCGCCACCTACACCGGCCTGTTCTCGCCCATCCGCGAACTGTTTTCCAAAACCCCCGAGTCGCGCGCGCGGGGGTACACGCCGGGCAGGTTCAGTTTCAACGTGAAAGGAGGGCGTTGTGAGGCGTGCGAAGGCAACGGCCTGCTGACAATCGAGATGCATTTCCTGCCTGATGTGTACGTGCCTTGCGATGTGTGCAATGGCGCCCGATACAATCGCGACACGCTGGATATCCGCTATAAAGGAAGCAACATCGCCGATGTGCTCGACATGACGGTGGAAGAGGGATGCGCCTTCTTCAAGAATATCCCGGCAGTTGCGGGAAAACTTGAAACGCTTCATCATGTGGGGCTCGACTACATAAAACTCGGCCAAGCGGCCACCACGCTGTCGGGCGGCGAAGCGCAACGCGTGAAACTGGCCACCGAATTATCGCGACGCCAGACCGGGCGCACACTCTACATCTTGGACGAACCCACAACCGGCCTTCACGCGGCGGATGTGGGCAAATTGCTTGCCGTGCTGCATCAGTTGGTGGAATACGGCAACACCGTTATCGTGATTGAACATAATCTCGATGTAATCAAGACGGCGGACTGGATAATTGACCTCGGCCCCGAGGGCGGCGACAACGGAGGCGCGATCATTGCCCAAGGCACGCCGGAAACGCTCGCGAAACGCAAACGCTCTTACACCGGCCAATTTCTGAAAAAAAAGCTGAAGGCCGGGAAATAAGAAGTCCGACGATTATGGCTCCGTAATGGCGGGGACAATCGGTAAAATGTCGGCGTCGAATTCGATGCGCAACCCCGCTTCCATCGCGGCTTCAGTAACTTCGCTTACAACTTCCAGGGGCGCATGGGGATGCTTGCGGATTATGAC
>DSBB01000020.1 GCA_011046175.1 Candidatus Hydrogenedentota bacterium
CAGATAGGCGTCGGCGATATTGAACGTAATTATCTTCAGGGTGATGGGTTCGGTCAGCAGCGGCGGCGGTGTTGCCAGCAAAGGGCTGGACTTATAATCGGTGGCCACGCCAATCCGGGGATTCAGCGCCAGCGCGGAGAAAGCGATAACACCGGCCAGCAACAGCAACGGCAGCAGTAAAACAGTACAACAGCCTACGCCAAGCATTTTGGGATATGTCATGGTGGTATCCTTCAGCGTTCTATTTTCGTGCAACTCTACCAAAAACAATGACAACGAATAAAACGCGGGAAAGCAAAGATTGAATCGCTGTCCGCGCAATCCCTAGAATGTCTCCTATCATGTCAGTATGACTTTTTTGAATCAGGGTCAGGAATACGGCGCGGCGGTGTTATGTCGCCCGCCGAAAACAGGAAGGAAAAACATCATGGCCGAGTTTCATCATTTTGGCGTGCCGACCTCGAACCCCACTACCGGCGCAAACTACATCGAAGGCGCAAAGGTGCATGTGTCCAATCCCGACGAACATCCCTACCGCATCGAATTTTTGTGTTTCGACGCGGACAGCGAGATGCCGGAAGCGATTCGAACACGGGCCCACGCGGCGTTTATCGTGCCGTCCCTCGATGCCGCGCTGGAGGGACAGAACGTGATCCTGCCGCCCTTCGACGCCACGGACGAATTGCGCTGCGCCTTCATCCAGGATGGCGACGCCGTCATCGAACTCATGGAAAAACGGAAATAACAACGGCTTTTGTAGGATAGGTAGGATGTGTAGGACGTGTAGGACGGGGATAACCTCCTGCAGCAAACATCGTCCTACAAGTCCTACTTATCCTACTCATCTACAACACACTGGCCAGTGGGCGAAGCCCACGCTAACTAAGGGAACATACTCATGGCAATGAAAAAATTCATCAACAATCCGGACAATCTCGTGCAGGAACTGCTCGAAGGCTTCGTGCTCGCCAATCAGGACAAGGTCGCGCTGGAAGGCTCAAACCTCGTCGTCCGCGTCAACCCCAAGCCGAAGGACAAGGTCGCTTTGGTCACGCTCGGTGGCAGCGGCCATGAACCGGCCCTGAGCGGGTTCGTCGGCGAGGGCATGCTCGACATCAGCGTGCCCGGCGAAATTTTCGCCGCGCCCGGACCGCCCCGCGTGGTGGAAGCGCTCAAAGCCGTCGCGCGCGACGCGGGCGTGCTGTTCATCGTGCTCAACCACGCCGGCGATGTTATGTCGGCGAACATGGCGGTGGACATGGCGCAGAAGGAAGGCGTCACACTTGCCAAGGTGCTCACCTGCGAAGACATCTCCGGCGATCCCGAAGACCGGCGCGGACTGGTGGGATGCCTGCTCGTCATCAAGGCCGCGGGCGCGGCGGCGGAAGCGGGCAAGTCCCTCGAGGAATGCGCCGCCATCGCGCAGCGCATGGCGGACAACATGCGCACCCTCGCCGTGGCCGTCAGCGGCGCCACCCATCCCAGCACCGGCGACGTTATCGCCGAGATACCCGACGAGGTGATGGTGGTCGGCATGGGACAGCACGGCGAAGCGGGCGGCGGCACGCAACAACTCAAGACCGCAGACGAAACTGCCGAGATCATGCTCGACGCGCTGTTGAACGACCTCAACGTGCAATCCGGCGAAGAGATCGCCGTGCTGCTCAACGGCGTCGGCGCCACCACGCTCATGGAACTCTATCTCGTGCTGCGCCGCGTCAAACAACTGCTCGAAGCCAAAGGCATTGGCCTGGCGCACAGCCTTGTCGGCGAATACCTCACCGTACAGGAAATGGGCGGCTTCCAGATGTGCATCGCCCGCGTGGACGACGAACTCAAGGCGCTACTTAAAGCGCCATGCAATTCCCCGGCATTGACGGTGAAGTAAGCGTTCTGATTGACTCGTCGGTGTGGATTGATTATTTCCGCGGGGCAGGTCCGGCGGATACGCTTGATTTGCTCATAGACAAGAATCTTGTGACGAAAAACGACTTGCTTCTCGCAGAAGTGCTTTTGTTTCTGTATCACAAGCGGCAGCGAAGACTTGCCGCCCTTCTTCAGAAACAGCAACAGTGATCAGCTGTGGAACGTCTCAATGACATGCGACCTATTAAGACATGATGCGGAGCACCTTCTCAAGGGGTAAAAGCGCCCAAATAATGCGGCATGTTGCCACGGCCTGTATTTGTGGATAACCATGATGGCGATAGACAGAACAAAAGGAATAAAGCCGTGAGGGGAAATCGCACTTTGTTGTTTACTGCAGGACGTTGTCAGGCGGTGATTGCCCTATTGATGTTTGCCGCCGGCATGGCCGGGGGCGAAACGGCGGAACGCTGTTTCACCATTCTCCATACCAACGACGAACACTCGGCGCTGTTGCCCACGCCGTATGCGGATTACCACCCGGAGGAAGACAACCCCAGTGTTGGTGGTTTTGCGCGGCTGGGGCGCGTTATCGGTGACATTCGCCTCGCGAAATCAGAGGCGGGCGAGCCGGTCATTGTAACGTCGGCGGGTGATGTCGTGGGCGGCTCGCCGTATATGTGGCTTATTCCGGACGGGGAAGCGCCTGAACTTACTTTGATGCGGCGGATTGGTTATGACGTGGTCACCATAGGCAATCATGATTTTGATTATGGTCCGGAAGTGCTGGCGCAGTATTACCGCACAGCGGCCAATTTCGATACCGGCCACGACATCGCCATCGTTTCATCGAATTTGGTGATTCCTGAGGGGCACCCTCTGGGGGACTGCGGCATTCTGGATACCCATGTCGTTGTTCTGGACAATGGATTGCGTCTGGGTTTCTTTGGGTTGCTCGGCAAGAATGCCGCGAAACTTGCCGCGGGAAAAGCGCCCATAGAGATTTCCGACCCGGTTACCGCAGCCAGAACGGCGGTGCAACGACTGCGGAATATGGGTGCGGAAGTGGTCATTGGCGTTACCCATGCCGGGTTTCCTGAGGATGAAGCCGTGGCGAAAGCGGTTCCCGGGATTGACATCATGCTTACGGGACATTTTCATCAGATGGTAATGGATCCGCCCATGCGCGTGGGGCAAACGATTTTCGCGCAAAGCAGCGCTTATACGCAACAGCTGGGCGTACTCGAATTGGCCTTCAACCCTGTTTCAGGAACGCTGCGTGTCCGTAATGAAGAGACGGGTCAGCCCTTTCACGTAACTCTCGACGCCGCAATTGAAAACGATCCAGAGATTGAACAGGCGCTGGGCGAATACACGGAAAAACTGAATTCGATGGTGAGCCGACTTACCGGGGGCGCTGTTGCCCATATTCAGGACATGGTGCTGCATACCGACTTTGCGTTGAGAGCGACGGCGGGACGGGAATCCATTCTTGGCAATTTCGTTACGGACGCCATGCGCCTTGTCGTCTCGGATAAGATTGGTGAAAAGGTGGACTTCGCCATTCAGGCCAACGGCGTACTCCGTGGCGATGTGAAACCGGGAACCATGCCATACTCGCTGAATCAGATCAATTTTTACGATTTGGCCTCGTCCATTGGTTTGGGCACGGGCTACGACGGGACGCCGGGCTATCCTCTGGCGTCCATCTACCTCACCGGCAACGAAATCTACCGCATGTTGGAATTGTCCTTGCTGCTTGCTTCATACGCGGATGTTTTTTTCCTTCAATTGTCAGGCGGGCGTTTTTCTTATGATCCGTCAAGACTTGTTCTGTTTGAACTGCCCTTCTCACTCATGGAAGGCGCAAGGATGCCGGTACCTTCTTTTCGCGCTGTTCGCACTGTTGAACGCTTCACCGGCAGCGGCCCGCAGGGACGGACGGATGACGCCTATCAACCGGTTTCGCGGGGCGACAAGACACTGTACCATGTGGTCTGCGACGCCTATATCCTGTCCTTTTTCCCGCGCATTGCCGATATGTTTCCCGTGTATAAAGTGATTCCCAAAGACCGGCATGGCAACCCGATAGTCAACCGCGACGCCATCATCCACAGTGGTGGCGGTGAATTGAAATTTTGGCAGGCCGTGGTGGCGTATGCCCTCTCGCAACCGCCGGGTGAAGACGGCCTTCCAGCGATGCCCAACCATTATGCCCGCACCGGTTCACGTATTATTCAGGTAAAGGCGTACCCGTTGGTTCTGTGGACGATTCCAGTGTTAATGTTGCTGATTTTCTGCGTGTACACGGCTTGGAGGATTATCAAGCGCCGGATCAGTACGGGCGAAATACAAATCTGGTGAAATCTGCGGGTTACGAAAACAGGTACAGGCGCCACGCTGTCGCGTGTATGCCAGTCCCCGTTTTCTTGTGGAGTGCGGGGGCAGGACCACGGAAACTTAACAGGAGTGTGAAGAAAGAAAAGGAACGGTGATGTCCCTGGTTTCCTACCGGATTGCCGTGTCGGGTTTGCGCCCTCCTTGCAATGATGCTTTCCGCCTCTTCCGTAAGCGATGAAAATATGGCGGGGCATGGGACGTATGGGACATTGGTTCCGCGCTGCGAATTTTCAGAGCAAAGGCAATGGTCTGCGGAAAATTGCTATACTATCCGCGAAGCCGGAACAATGCGATTGTTTGTCCGGCTGGGCTTATATAAAGGAACACGGTTTTATGTCGGCAACCCTTGATTATGATGCGCTGGTGCGGATGCTTCAGAGTGCCGCGCAGGAAATACGGGACAACCATGAGACGTTGTCCAAGTTGGATTCGGTGGGCGGCGACGGCGACCACGGCTCGACGATGGTGCGCGCCATGGCGCGGCTTGAGGACGCCGTGAAGGGGTGCGCCACAGCGACGGTGAAGACGCTGCTGTACGATGTGGGCTGGGCGATACTTGGCGTGGACGGCGGCGCGACGGGGCCGTTGCTGGGCGCGTTGTTCATGGCAATGTCTGACGC
>DSBB01000344.1 GCA_011046175.1 Candidatus Hydrogenedentota bacterium
CTGGAGGACAGCGCGAAGGGAATGGACGGGGGCGGTGTGGATGCGAGGGCGGACGGCGAGCGGGTCTATGCCGTGACAATCGGGGGCGGCAGGACGCGTATTTTGTCGAGATTCTGGCAGGAATTGATCAGATATTTCCTCTACCAGTACTGTGCTACTTTGTTTCTTGGGCGATTCTTTCAGCAAGAAATATCTTGAGCAGCGACTGATAGGGCACGTCGCGCTTATTCGCCAGCATCTTCAGGTCTTCAATCATGGACGCAGGAAGACGCAACGATATGGTGCGCAATGACGGCTTGAGATTCGGAAAACGCGCGCGTTGCGCCGCGCCCCAATCCAAGTATTCCGCGGAGTCATGGCTTTCCCAGAACGCCTGTTCCGCAGCCTCGTTGTCAAACTTGGGAATCTTCTTCTTCATGGCTTTCTGTATGCCTTTCTTTCCTTACGGCTCATATCCCGCGCAGAAATCACCCTTATGAGACCTTTACGCATGGTGCATGCGAGAAACAATTCACGGCCGGAATCCGTTCGACCCAGAACATAGAACCGCTGTTCGGGGCGGGAACTTGCCGAACCGGGACCTGTCAACAATGGTTGGTTGAAAAACACCTGTTCCGCTTCGGATGGGGAGACTTGGTGATGAATCCAGTTCTTTTCATCGTTGCCGCCACTCCAGTCAAAGCCGACGAAATCCGGTAATATAAACTCGCTGTCCATGCTTATATTGTATATGATTAACGTATACAATACAAGGCACTGAGACAATATTTGCTTCATCACACAAGTATACTATAGCCGCTCACTCCACCAACCCCGGGCGGGTAATGACAGGGACGAGGATGAGTAGACAGGCAGCTTGCCAAGCGTTATTTTTTGTCAAGGCAGCGCCTAATTTTTCCAATATAAAAGTGGATGTTACTAGGCACAGACTCATTACCAAAAACCTTGAAGCGCCCTGCCAACTTTCCGTCAAATGCTGTAGAAGATTTCCCCTCAGTCTTGAGGTGATCTATAAAATCAATCATCGCATTTTTGTTGCAAGATAAGTTATCGTCAGTACAGCATTCTTTTGACACGAACTCATGGACAATGAAAATGGCATAGTCAGCCTTTTGATTCCTGGCTTCGATCAATGTACCTGCAACGCCAGTCAATAGCTGATAATAAAGAGAACCTATGGCAGGGTCCTCCTCGATTGTCTTGCCAAATATTGCTTTGGTTAACAAGGAAATCCGTTCCAGTATTTTTGATTTGGGGTTATTCTTAACATCATTAAGTCTATCAACGATTGGTTTGCCAAATGTCTCGTCGGCTTTCGCCTCAATGCTTAACAGAAATTTTCCCTTTGCAGAATCAGCCAGAATTACCAAGTCTGCATTTCTGTGTTCCCCTTTGAAACTGTCCAATCGCGTGATATACTCCGGCCATGCTTCACGAAACGTTAACCCTTGTGTCAATAAACAACTTTCGAGTAATTGTGTCAATTCAGCAGGAACTGTCGGCTGCCCAGAATCGTCTGGAAACCATGCCTTGGCAAGTTCCTTAGCACTTCTTCCATCTTTCCAATGCTTATTCTCTTCTTTTGGAGGCGCATATTTGTGCCATGCATCAACAGAAGTAATTTCGTCGCCCCCCTTGCTGACCTTTAATGTTTTCATAAACTCTCCCTTTCCTGTTCTGTCTTTACCGTTAGCTCCACACTATCAACCACATCAATTAACAACCCCTGCGGGTCATCCTCCATACAATGCTTCTCTGCCACATCCGCGAACAGGCCAATAATCTGCCGGCTGGTGCTGATGCCTGTGTTCCCTTCAAAAAAGATTCTACGCCAGAGCCATTCTAGTGCATTGGCGTGTTCAGTTACCACTACGCGATCTTCCCGTCCATGGTTTCGATTCGGGTCGCTGGTGATGATTACTCCTGCAGTGCCGAGATCACCGTGGGTTCTTGCGTCTTCGTATTCTTTTCTTCTTATCTCCTCCCTGATGGCATCAAATGATTCTTTCATAGCGTTCCAATAACCTTTCCTGTTCGCATGTCGCCCCAATTCATGCACTTCCTGTTCTTCTTTCCACATTTCCAACCGGCGAGACATATAGCGTCTCATTCTATCCCCCATAAAATTGATGTCGTGCCCATACTGATGCAGCATATCCAGAATGATTATTTCCCTTTCCGCTTCGACAACTTCACCCCATGATTGTTCAAAGCGTTTGTCGAGTGACTTGTATTGATTGATGACCTGTTCAAAGACGGTAAAACATCCACCGTCTTTCCATGCGCGGAGCATCTGCTGGTATTCTTCCGGCAGATGGTGCATTGTCGCTGCCTCTATGATTCGCCCCATATACTCCCGTCGGGGCGTGCCAAGCGCGGTGTTTCGATAGTCAATGTATACCAGTGCGGATTCAACCTTCCCGTTAACGCGGACAGGGCGTTCGCATTTGGCATATAGTCCCACATCGCAGCCCTCGTATTGGTCAAGGCTCTGTTCATCTTCGGGCGACAGATGCCAAAGTACGCCATGAACGATGCCACTGTGGCGCGGGATAATGGTCGCATAACCGCGCTGGTTAATGATGAACTGGTAATGCAGAAGCACTGCTGATCCGACCAGGCTGCTGTTCGGACAACGCACGTTCATCTGGCCTTTGTCCATGTTGGACCCGTAGGCGAAATACAATGTTCCTCTTGGTTCTTCGTTCTGTTTCATATATGTTCCTTTCAGTTTTTTGTTCTCATGTGTTAAACCCGATTTCCCGTCCATGTTTCCGACTCCACGCGCCCTGTATAACCGAACGAATAGCGCCCCTGAAGTCCTCCATGCACACAGTCGCCTTTTCACCGTCCCGCGCCAGCGCGCTGCGTGCCGCATTCATAATCACGTTTTTGATTTCACCCCCGGATAAATCGTTCTCGGCAAGATCGGTTATGTTCACATCATCCGCCAAAGGCATTTTCTTGGGGATCATACGCCGGAAAATCTCCAAGCGTGCCTGTTTGTCCGGCCGGTCGAACGTTACCTTCAGGGAAATGCGCCTCTCCAACGCTTTATCCAGTGCTGTCACCCGATTTGTGGCAAGCACGCAGATGCCGTCAAAGCGTTCCAGTTCCTGGAGCAGCATATTGGTATCCCGTACCTCCCATGATTGCTGCGCCGAATCACGATCAAAAAACATGGCGTCCGCCTCGTCCCAGAACAATACGGCGTCACGCTCCACGGCTTCATTGAATATACGCACAATGTTCTTTTCGGTCTGGCCGACGAAGCAGTTTTGTATCCTTGAATAGTCCGCGATGAGAAGGGGTTTGCCAAGTGTGTGCGCTAACGCCTGCGCTGCTGCTGTTTTGCCCGTGCCCGGCGGGCCGTGGAACATGAGCGTCACCCCGCGCCCGTAAGATAGGCTTGCGCCGAGCCCCCAGTCCTTAAACATGACGCCGGCATGAAGCGCCTGCGCCGCCGCCCGCTTCAAATGCTCTGTTGTTTCACTGGAAAGCACCAAATCGGCGAAGGTAATTGTGGGTTTCAGGAGTTCATGCTGTGATTTGCGTTTCTGTGCCTTCTTGCCGGAAAGTCCCAAAAAATCCAACGATTTTTTGGTCAACTCGTATTCGGTTTCCTCCAAATCATACCTGTCATCGGACATAAAATTCCCTGCGCCGCCACAAGGCTGAATCCATTCTTGTGCGCGCAGGAAGGCGGACGTCCCGAGAACCACCTGGCTTTTGTGCGCGACGAGTTCCCCGGTGCATGCTGCGCGCAGCAGACCGATGCCCTGAAAGAGTTCATCATCGGCGCTCACATGGCCGAGTTCCTTACACAAAAGCGCAAGGAATATGCGCCATTGCTCCTTGTTCACGTTGCGCGGTCCGCCGATTGCTTTATGTGCGCCAGCCAGTTTCCAGCCCGGATGCTGCTGGAGAGTATTATTCAAACCCTTCAGCAGATTGTCAACGTTGCGGCGCCACTTATACGCTTCACTCTTATCCCCATAGCCGCGGTGGATACGTTGCATTTGTTCCGCTTTTTGCTGAAAAGCATGGGCGAGACGATGCATGTAGTCATATAGCGCTTCTTCGCTGACGACCGGCCAGCCGGATGCAGGCGTTGACATGGGATTCATGGCCATTTCTGCAAGCATCGGGTCAAGGTACAAGGCGCGTTTTGAAGGCAATTCTTCATCCGTGTCCAGCGCGACTAATCCGTGGCGGACAAGACGGCTCCCTTCGTTCAGTGAACGCACAGCCTTCAATCGCTCCATGGGGGTGTTAACGATCTGTTCCAGCACATCTTCACAATTTTCAATTCTGAGGGGGAGCAGTGCCAGATGTTTCATCAGAAGCACCAGCAAGATTTCCCGCTCTGTGCGATTTAAACGCGCTCTCACCAGATGTGACACAAGAGGAATCTCGCTGCCGCTCATCAAAAGAGACTTGTGCCAGAAGGTAGTCCATTGCCGCGCATTTTCTTGAAGAGTTTTGAGAACGCCGCGATCGGACTGTTTTTCGGCGGCGACATCACAAACTGCCCGTCGTGCCGCCAGCATGAACAACCCCTGCTCCAACATCTCGTCCACAGACGTAAAGGGGCGTGGCCTTACAGGGGCCATTTGTTGCTCTGAAGGGCAGTACAAAATGTGTGCTTGAGGGCGTATAGGTCTCTTATCGTGCATAAATCATATCTCCACTGGATGTTGTTTCTTGCTGATACGAGAATGATACCAGAGAACTATTCCGAATAGCGGAAATATGAAAAAAACTGCCGGCAATATTCTTATTGATTTGATAGGAACTGCGAGAGTTCACTCCACCGGCCCCGGGCGTGTGATAATAGGGGCGGTGCGGATGCGGGGGCGGACGGCGAGCCCGTTGATGC
>DSBB01000345.1 GCA_011046175.1 Candidatus Hydrogenedentota bacterium
ATAATTGAAGCATCTTGGATTCAGTCGTGAAAATCAGTAAAATGGTGTCAACTATGACAATTGTTCTGCACAGGGAATCCAGAAAAAGCCGGGCATGTGAAAGGGATGCGTATAAGACGCCAAAGCAGTCCCTGCCCCCTAAACCCTAAACGCTAAACCCTAGCGGGGAGCAAAATCATGAGCGATAATATGGAAACGCGGTATGTGGAGAAACTCAACCGATATGTAACCGCCATGCGTAATGAAAAACCGGATCGCGTGCCGGTGCGTCCTTTTGCGGCGGAGTTTGTGGCCGAGTACATGGGCTACACCTGTCAGGAGGTAACCCATGATTATAACAAGGCGTTCGAGGCCACCCGGGCGGCAGCGGCGGCGTTTGACTGGGACGCGACGGTAGGCAATATGGTCTACGTGTGGACGGGTCTGACCCAGGCGCTGGGATTGCGGTATTACGGCGTGCCGGGCGTGGATGTGCCGCCGGACAAGGGCTTCCAGTACAGGGAACCGCCCATGGAAAAGGCGTTCATGCATGAGGATGAATATGATGCGCTCATTGACGACCCTGTGTCGTTCCTTTATAACATCTGGCTGCCCCGCGTATCCACGGAAATCAGCGCGCCCGGTGAACCCGTCACCTATCGTCACAATCTTGCGCTCGTGCGCGGCGCCATGTCCATGTTGAACTATTTCTTCGGATTCCCCGGCCAGGGCGCGGGCTTGCGCGCCGAGTCCGGCACGGTCTCCGCCATTGCGGGCATATTCAAAGCGCCCTTCGACATCATCGCGGATAAACTGCGCGGCTATGAAGGGCTGGCCATGGACATGCTCACCCAGCCGGACAAGGTGCTGGCGGCCTGCGAGGCGCTCATGCCCCATCTGTTTCATGTGGCGTTGTCGGGCGCGGACCCGGAAGGGTATGTGCCCATCGGTTTTTGGATGCATCGTGGATGCGTTCCTTTCATCACGCCGGAACAATTTGATTCACATTATTGGCCGACGCTTAAACCCATTATTGAAGCGCTTTGGGAACGCGGGCATCAAACGCTTTTTTACGCGGAAGGCAATTGGGACTATCATCTTGAGTCATTTCGTGAATTGCCGGACCGCAGTATTGTGTTCCATCTGGACCGTTCGGACTTGGAGAAGGCGCACAAGACCCTGGGCGATAAGTTCTGTTTGAGCGGCGGCGTCCCCAATACGGTGTTGTCTTACGGAACTCCCGACGAGGTGCGCGCCGCCTGTAAGCGCGCCGTAGACATTGCCGGGCGCGACGGCGGCTATATCATGGACGCATCGGCAATCATGCAGAACGACGCGAAAGTGGAGAATGTGCGCATCATGACGGAGTTTACCCGCGAGTACGGACAATATGGCGGCGCGCCCACGGCCAAACTGCCGCCCCGCGTTTATGATGGCGAGATCGCAACGGACGTCCCGGCGTTTTTCAAGAACGCCCGTCCCGGCATTTGCACGCCCTGGGAGCGGCGCAGGCCGGAACTGCCGCAGATTACCGGCGATGAGGCGCTCATACGCCGCGTCTGGGAGGAAGTGGACGGATTAAGCAATATGTTCATTTGGCACTGCCTGCTGTCCTTCTGATTCACGAATTCAATAAATCTTTGAACGCGCCGCCGTGTTTGGTGTATTATATCGGGAAGTGGAGATTTTTTTTGGTTGTTTTACGATCAGAAATGCATCCAGCAAGTGGGTGACGCCACGATGGGCGTTCTGGTTCACCGAAGCGCGTAAATTCCTTTTTTTTGCATAGATTCACTCCGGTACAAATGTAACCCGCAACCCCCTGAAATCAATCTGGGATAAGAAGGAGAAAAGTATATGCCGTTAGTACCAATGAGACAGATTTTGGATGAGGCCGCCAAGGGCGGTTATGGCGTTGGCGCCTTTAACGTCAACAACATGGAACAGATTCAGGCGATCATGCAGGCTGCCAACGACACCAACAGTCCCGTGATTATACAGGCCAGTCGCGGCGCCTTGAAATACAGCAAAATGATTTATCTTAAGAAACTTATGGAAGCGGCGGTCGAGGAGTTCCCGCATATTCCGGTGGCGATGCATCTTGATCACGGCAACAGTTTGGACACTTGCAAACAGGCCATCGCCCTCGGATTCACTTCCGTAATGATGGACGGGTCGCTTTCGGAAGATGGCAAGACCCCGAATACGTATGAACAGAATGTTGACATTACCCGCCAAGTTGTTGAATACGCCCATCCGCTCGGCGTTACGGTTGAAGGTGAGCTGGGTTGCTTGGGCGGCATCGAAGACGGGCACGGCGCCGGCCTGAGCGCAGATGAGGTGGACGCGCATCTGACCGATCCGGAGCAGGCGGAGGATTTCGTGGCGAAGACCGGCTTGGACGCGCTGGCGGTCGCTATCGGCACCAGCCACGGCGCATACAAGTCCGGTCGCAAGGACCCCGAAACCGGTGAAATGCTGCCGCCGAAACTGGCCATGGAGCGCATCCATGAGATACACAAGCGCATGCCCAACTGCCACATGGTCATGCACGGTTCCAGCTCGGTGCCCAAAGAACTGGTGGACATCATCAACCAGTACGGCGGCAACATGCCCGACACTTTCGGCATTCCCATCGAACAGATTCAGGACGGCATCAAGCACGGCGTCCGCAAAGTAAACGTGGATACCGACAGCCGCCTTGCCATTACCGGGGCAATCCGCAAGGTGTTTGTGGAAAAGCCGGAGAAATTTGACCCGCGTGATTACCTGAAACCCGCCCGCGAGGCGGCGTATCAGGTGTACGTTGATCGCATGAAGGCATTCGGCCAGGCTGGTCATGCAGGCGATTACGAAGCCATCACGCTTGAAGATGCGAAAGCCTATTACAAATAAGCTGCGCATGACACACACGGGCGGGCGACAGCGCCCGCCCTTATTTTACTTTTCCGGTAATCACAACCTTTATTTATCTTCCGTTGCAACAACGGCAGCAGCGCAAAAGGAACAATCAGCATGTGTGGAATAGTAGGTTATATAGGCGATAAGAATCCTGTTGAAATCATCATGGCGGGACTGCATCGTCTCGAGTACCGTGGATACGATTCGGCGGGCGTTGCCGTGGTAAATGAAAACGGCCTCGAGTGCGTCAAGAGTCTTGGAAAGCTGAAAGTGATGGATGCTTTGCTTGAAGAGCATCCGCTGACGGGCAATCTGGGCATAGGTCATACCCGCTGGGCGACTCACGGCGTGCCAAGCGAGGTCAATTCGCACCCGCACTTCGATATGCAAAAAGAAATTGCCGTGGTGCATAACGGCATTATCGAAAATTACCAGGAGCTGCGCGCGCAGCTTGAGTCTGAGGGTGTGACATTCCGCAGCCAGACCGATACGGAGACCATAGCCCATCTCGTGCGCAAGTATTATCAGGGCGATCTTTTCAAGGCGGTACAGCGCGCCTTGCAGGATGTGGAGGGCGCTTACGCCATTGGCGTTATCTGCAAGGATAATCCTGATGTGATGGTTGCCGCCCGACACGGAAGCCCGCTTATCGTGGGCGTGGGTGAAAATGAGGCGTTCATCGGTTCCGACGTGCCTGCCATCATGAAGTACACACGCGATGTCTATTATATTGACAACGGCCATGTGTGCGAGATCGCCCGCGGCAATGTGCGGACAGAAGACCTTCAGGGCAATCCGGTTGCCTTGGAAATGAAACATGTTGACTGGGATGACGCGGCAGCCGAAAAAGAGGGGTATCCCCACTTTATGCTCAAGGAAATTCATCAGCAGCCGGACGTAATTCGCAACACCCTGCGCGGGCGCGTCGAGGAGGGTTCTGACGCGGTGTATCTGCCGGATATGAACATCAGCGTTGAAGAACTCAAAGCCTGTCAGAAGATTACGATTGTCGCCTGCGGCACCGCATGGCACGCGGGCATGGTCGGCAAGTACCTCATCGAAAAATTCGCCAAGGTGCCGGTGGAACTTGACTTGGCTTCCGAGTATCGCTATCGCGATCCCATTGTGCCGCCCCACACCATCATGATCCCCGTGTCTCAGAGCGGCGAGACCGCCGACACCCTTGAAGCCATCCGTATTGCCAAGAGCCTCGGCGCGAAGGTGACCTCCATCGTGAATGCGGTGGGGTCCAGTGTCGCGCGTGAGTCCCACGGTGTTGTGTACCAACAGGCGGGCCCCGAAATCGGCGTCGCTTCCACGAAAGCGTACACCTCGCAGGTAACGGCGTTTGCGTTGTTTACCATTTGGCTTGCAGAATCCCGCGGCATTATGGACAAGGCGCAGGCGAAAGAGATGATCTCCCACTTGCGCGCCATTCCCGATAAGATTCAATCTATTCTGGACAACCAAGACGTAATAAAGCGTCTGGCCAACACGCCCAAGTACCGGGACGCCCAGAGCGCCTTGTATCTTGGGCGCAGTTTTAATTTCCCGAGCGCGCTTGAAGGCGCCCTGAAACTCAAGGAAATCAGTTATATCCACGCCGAAGGCTATGCCGCCGGTGAAATGAAGCATGGACCCATTGCACTGGTGACGGATGAGTTGCCTGTGGTATGTGTGGCGGTTCAAGGAGACACCTACGACAAGATGGTGTCCAATATTCAGGAAATCAAGGCGCGCGCCGGTCTGGTTGTTACGGTGGCGACGGAAGGCGACAAAGACATTCTCGCCCATAGCGAGGATGTTGTTTATATCCCGGAATGCTACGAGCCATACAGTCCGATTCTGGTGGCGGTGCCTTTGCAGTTGTTTGCCTATTATGTTGCCGTCAACCGCGGCTGCGACGTGGATCAGCCGCGCAATCTTGCCAAGAGCGTTACTGTCGAATAACCCCGGCGGGCGTTGCCCACAACCCAAGCAACACACACTGACTTGATG